>JAZGCX010000099.1:0-3002 GCA_036477175.1 Phycisphaeraceae bacterium | reverse complement strand
GCATTAGGATGATCAGCCACGTGCGCCGCAGCCGTCTGACGGCCGCCGTCACCGGGAATGCCGGCCATACTGACCGTAGGCAGGCAAAGACTCAGCGTCAGGATCAATACCGCGGGCAACAAACGCGCCCAATGAGAACGTGACATGGCCAATCCTCCATCCGATCGTGGGGCGTCTTAGAAAGTATCAGGCACACCCCCCCGGTGACCCGGAGGATTTGAGCCTTCCACCGATGCATTTAGTCTACGCCAGAAACTGCCGGCTGTCAACGAATATAGTGACGAAATTGGCAGTTCGGGGCCGCCGGCAACCGCGACATCGCAAACGCATAACCACGATTCACCATCGCCGACCGCACACGCTCGATCGATTCCTTCACCGCCGCGTCCGGCAGCCCCACGATCGTGGTCTTGGGCAGCCCCTGCTCGGCCACGTCCCCTCGGCCACCGATCGGAACCGTCGATTGGACAGCGACGGCTTGGATGTAGCTGCGGAATCAAGTATCTTGATGCCCAACGAGACCCGCGGCGAAATCGGACGCAAGCCAAATGACGACTGCCATGCAATTGACGCGGCAAACGATCCGGCGGCACACCCACCGAGCGGCGACGCGCCGCCCGCCCTCCTCGGCCGCCGGCTTCCCTGTCTCATCAAAGTGAACCACCGAGGCACATGATGGAACTACCTCGCCGACCGCGTGGCGACGAACTGCTCAAACCCGGTGAATTGGTCCAATTGCGCCGACGCCTGCGGCAAAACGCCCACCGCCACGACCTGACCACGGTCATCGCCTGTGCGTTCGATCATCGCACCCGGATGCTCCCGTTCATCTATGCGGACCTGAGAATGGCGCCCGCCGGCGTGCGCGCCATCGGCTCGGCCATGCTCGACGCCGGCTTCCACAAGACCCGGATCGTCCTTCAGCAGTGGAACCGCAACTTCCGCCCGTCCCGGATGCGGCTCGACGGACGCGTCCCCGACATCTTCATGGTCTCCAGCATGCAGATTCACTCGGACCCGTGCAAGGCGATGATCCGTGACGCGTGTCGGATCGATCCGTCACGCCGGCCATTGATTATCGCCGGGGGGGCCAAGACCATCTATGAACCGTGGGACGTGTTCAGCGCCGACCCGCATGATCCCTGGGGCGCTGATGTCGCCGTCACCGGTGAAGAGTTCGTCATCCTGAGCCTGATCGAACTGTTGCTGTCCCTCCGCGCACGCCATGAGCCGCTGCGCTCCACCTTCGTGCGGGCACGAAACAGCGGCCTGCTCGACGACATCCCCGGCCTGGTCTATGCCAACGCCGACGGCAACGAAGTCGCCGAGGAACTGGTCGATACCGGCATCCAGCGGCTCGTCGGTGACCTCGACGAATTGCCCCACCCCACGCTCGGCTTCCAACTGCTCGAACCGCCCAGCCGCAAACCCACCCTCGCCGACCAACCGCTCGACCCTGCCGGCGTCCGCAAGTACAGCCCCATCGGCTCGCTCGTCCTGACCTTCGGGTGCAAGTTCGCCTGCCCGTATTGTCCGATCCCCGCCTACAACCAGCGACAGCACCGGGTCAAGAGCGGACAGCGCATCCTTGATGAAATGACCCGCCTCCGTGACACATACGGCATTCAATTCTTCTTCGGCGCCGATGACAATTTCTTTAACTACAAGCAACGCACCCTCGAAATCATTGACGCCCTGACGCCGATCAACGAAGGCCGACGCCGCCAACGCATCCGCTGGGGCACGGAAGTGACCGTCCACGACACACTCCAGCTACGCGACCACCTCCCCGACGTCCGCCGCGCCGGTATCCGGGCCTTGTGGCTGGGCGTTGAAGACATGACTGCCACCCTCATCAAGAAGGGACAAACGGTCGGCAAGACCGTTGAGGCGTTCCAACTGCTTCAGCAGCAAGGCATCTGTCCGATGCCGATGATGATGCACCACGACACACAGCCGCTGCTCACGCCGGGCAGACCGTACGGCCTGATCAATCAGGCAAGGCTGCTCCGCAAGGCCGGGGCCGTCAGTTTACAGGTGCTCATGTTGTCACCCGCCACCGGGTCGAAGATTTACGAAGACGCCTTCACCGACGGCATGGCTTACGCCAGTGTCGCCGGTCGAGCCGTCCAACCGTACATGCTCGACGCCAACTACGTCATCGCCTCCCAGCACCCCCGCCCGTGGATCAAGCAGCTCAACATGCTCGCCGCCTATCTGTATTTCTATAATCCCATCCGCTTCCTGATCGCCCTGGCCCGACCCAACAGCAAACTCTACCTCGCCGACGCAGGCATGCAGGTGCTGGGGATGTGGGGCCTGGCGCAAACCGTGCGCCGAACCTTCGGCTGGGCCGTCCGCCTGATGCGCGGCAACATCCGCCGCAACAGGCGCATCCCCGCCAGCCCCATCCCGATGCGCAACGTCACCGGCCAGGCCGCCAGCCACGCACTGCCCGGCACACCCCACAGCCCCGTCGTCCAGTTGACCGTCAACGCCGCCGGCTCAACACTACTCACGCACAACCGCGAACCGGTGTAACGCCGGCAACCGAAACCAACCCCCCCTAACACAAGCCCACGGATGCCAATCCGTGGGGTGCATAAAGCTCATTAGCTCTGTTGCAAACGCGCACCACCCATCCATATAAAGCCGCCGATGGCATCGCCGGTCCTGCCTCATTCATCGCGACCCGGGGCTTCGCAGGCTCAGCCTCAGCCACCCGCCAGCCGGGCCGGAACCTGCCGGTCGCGGGATCACGCCCGTCGCCATTTGGACCTTTTGATGATGGTGAGTTCATGGTTATCTCCGTGCGGGGTGTCTTGCCCGTTCGGCGAGGTCGTGATCTTGACGGGAGTGCGCTAAATTGGTATCATTCTCTTTTATTCGGCTGAGCCTATCGCGATTCCGGGTTCATCAGATTGCATAAAGTCGGACGACAAAAAGGAGGGTTCAAGCGGTGGCAGCCGGCAAGTCGATCGGTGTGCAATCGAAAGCTTACC
>JAZGCX010000098.1:0-7030 GCA_036477175.1 Phycisphaeraceae bacterium | reverse complement strand
ATGATGCGTTCGAGCTCAGCATCCAGCGGCAGGAATACGCCCAGGTAGGTCCACTGGCTGCCCAGACCGCTCATCCGCCCGCCGGGGTTTTCACCATGCAGCGTCACCTGCGTCGCCAGCTTGTTCTTGACCCGATCGATCTCGGCCGCGTCGATGCTGTCAGCGGAAACGTCGATCGTTTCCAGCAGCAGTTTTTCGACCGGCCCGGCCCGGTCGGGGTCGCACGATGCGTAAGCGTAAAAGCTGCCGACGTGGTCCTGCGGGTGGAAGCTGAAGTCGGCTTCGTCGGCCAGCCCGGGGTCCACCAGGGCCCAGTAGAGCCGTGAGCCCTCCTCGTCCCCGATGAGGTCGGCCAACACCTTGGCGGCGTAGCGGGTTTGGTCTTGTGAACTGGGGCCGGGGCACAGCATCGCCACGTAGTGTCGGCTGAGCTTGGCGTCGGTCACTGTGCGCTCAGCCGGTTCGAGCTTCGGCTGCTCATAGGTGCGCACGGCACCGGTCGGTTGCCACGCCTGGGCCGCCTGAGCCACGTCGGCAATCAGTTTGTCAAAATTGAGCCGACCAGCCGCCGCCACGGTGATGTTGTCCGGGCTGTAACGGTGCGCAAAATAGTCGCGCATCTTCTGGAGCGACAGCACTTTGATTGACTCGGTCGTGCCCAGCACCCGAAAGCTGAGCGGATGTCCGTCGAAGTGCTCCTCCAGCAGGATGTCGTGCAGCCGCCAGTGCGGCCGATCCTCGTACATCCCGATCTCTTCGAGAATCACGTTCTTTTCCATGTCGAAGGCATCGGCTCGCAGCGTCGGCCGGAGCATGTCGCCAATCAGATCGACCGCGCGGGGCAGGAACTCGGGCAGCACCTGGGCGAAATAGGCGGTCAGCTCCTGGGTGGTGAAGGCGTTGTAGTTGGCGCCGATCTCGTCAAACTCGCGGTTCACCGCGTCGCTGGTTCGCCGGGCGGTGCCCTTGAACATCATGTGTTCGAGGAAGTGGCTGACGCCCATGAGCGGTTTGTCTTCGTCGCGGGTGCCGGCCTTGACGAAAAAGCCCACCGCCGCCGTGTGTGATTCGTCATTGCACTCGGCGATGACGGTCAGGCCGTTGGAAAGTTGTTGGTGATGGAATTGAAGCGCCATCAATCAATTGCCGATTGCCAATTGTCGCTTGCCGATTGTGCCATGCCCGTCGGTTCAACGCGCGGTCGACAATCGGCAATCCTGTCATCCCGCCAGCTTCTGCAATTCGGAGGCGAACTCCGACTTCGACGTCACGCCGACGAACTTCTTGACCACTTCACCGCCCTCGAACAGGATGATCGTCGGGATGGCAGTAATGCCGAACTTCACCGACACATCGCGGTTGGCGTCGGTGTCCAGCTTGCCGACCTTGATCTTGCCATTGAATTCCTTGGCCAATTCTTCGATGGTCGAGGCGATCATCTTGCACGGCATGCACCACTCGGCCCAGAAGTCCACCAGGACGGGCAGGTCGGCCTTGAGCACCTCAGCCTCGAAGTTGTCGTCGGTCAATTCCAAAACGGCGTCATCAGCCATGGTTAAACTCCTGCACGGATGGTCCCAGGGGGGTGCGTGCCCGTGATGAACGGCTGGATTCTATGTCCGGCCGCGATCCGCATCAACCGCAAGCGTTTGGCGAATCGTGGTCGGCTATGATCCGCCGTGACGCTTGTTTGACACTGGCCAAATGACTCCACGAGATCGTGCGATGAACCGCTGCACCGAGCACCGAGCACCGCTGCCGCCGCCGACGCCATGGGCGCTGCACATGAGCTGGCACGACCTCTTGTTCATCCACTGGCCCGTCCCGGTTGAATCACTGCGCCGGCTTGTGCCCGGACCGCTCGACATCGACACGTTCGCCGGCCGGGCGTGGATCGCGGTTGTGCCGTTCCGCATGACGAACGTGCGGCCGCGCGGTTTGCCCACCCTGCCGTGGCTTTCACGCTTCGCCGAGCTGAATGTGCGGACGTACGTAAGGCCCGGCGGCCCGGACCACGGCACCGGTCAGGGCGGCGTCTATTTCTTCAGCTTGGATGCCGCCAACCCCGTCGCGGTGACAGCCGCACGCAGGTTCTTCCACCTGCCCTACTTCCGTGCCCGAATGAGCAACCGGCATGACGACGGCTGGGTCCGGTACCGTAGCGACCGCACCCACCGCGGAGCCGCGCCGGCCACCTTCGAGGGGCGATACCGGCCGATCGGCGAACCCTATCTTGCGGCGCCCGGCTCGCTCGACGCATTTCTCACCGAGCGCTACTGCCTTTACACCCTCGACCGTCACGGCCGGCTCATGCAGGGCAACATCCACCACGACCCCTGGCCGTTGCAACCCGCCGAGGCACACATCGCCACCAACACCATGCTCGAGCCGTTGGGCCTGGAGGTCCCCGCTGCCGCCCCGCTGCTGCATTTCGCCAAGCGCCTGGGCGTCACCGCCGACCGGCTCTTCAAAGTCTGCTGACACGACCCTCGCCGATTAAGTGCGTCGCGGGTCGAGCCGATGGTTTGTAGGGGTTGTAACGCCTGGCGCGGGAGCCTCATTCATGACGACCGCAAGATTCGACTCGACCGCTGAGCTTGTCGATGCGCCAAGTAAGGTTCCCGATAACAGGGCGGACCTCAAAACGAAAATCGATACCGGCCGGGCGGTGGTGGGCGTGATCGGGCTGGGGTACGTCGGTCTGCCGCTGCTACGCGCCTTCTGGGATGCCGGGCATCCGGTCGTCGGCTTCGACGTGGACCCTGCAAAGATCGACACGCTGCATCGGGGCGACAACTACCTCAAACATCTGGGCGAGCGTCTTGTCAGGGACATGCTTGGCTCGGGGCGGTTCGACGCCACGGATGACTTTTGCCGTTTGCCCGAGGCCGACGCGATTCTCGTCTGTGTGCCGACGCCGCTGGGCAGCCATCTTGAACCCGACCTCAGTTTCGTTGAAAAGACAGCGGACGCGATCGCCAAGACGCTGCGGAAGGATCAACTGGTCGTGCTCGAATCGACGACCTATCCGGGCACGACGCGCGACGTGATGCTGCCGCGCTTTGAAGCGACCGGATTGACCTGCGGCAAGGATTATTACCTGGCTTATTCGCCCGAGCGTGAAGACCCCGGCCGTCAGGATCATCGCACCCCGACGATCCCCAAGCTCGTTGGCGGGATTGACGAACCATCGGGCAAGATCGCGGCGGCGTTGTACGCCAAGGCGGTGCGGCAGGTGGTGTCCGTGTCGTGCGCTGAGGTCGCCGAGGCCGCCAAGCTGCTCGAAAACAGCTACCGCGCGGTGAACATCGCCCTGGTCAACGAAATGAAGCTCGTGCTCAGCGCGATGGGAATCGATGTGTGGGAGGTGATCGAGGCGGCAGCGACCAAACCGTTCGGGTTCCAGGCGTTCTACCCCGGTCCGGGCCTGGGCGGCCACTGCATCCCCATCGACCCGTTCTACTTTGCCTGGAAGGCGCGCCAAGTCGGTCAGCCGACCAGGTTCATCGAACTGGCCGGCCAGGTGAATCATGCCATGCCCGATTACGTGGTGAACGCCACTGCGATGGCGCTCAATCAACACGGCAAGGCGATCCGCGGCAGCCGCATCCTCATTCTCGGCCTGGCGTACAAACCCAACATTGACGACGTCCGCGAAAGCCCCAGTTTCCAGTTAATCGAAAAATTGCAGAAATTGGGTGCACAAGTGGATTACAACGACCCCCACGTCCCGGCGACACACCCCATGCGCAACTACGATCTGAAGATGACCAGCGTGCCGCTTACCTCGCAATCACTGGCCGCCTACGACTGTGTCCTGATCGCCACCCACCATGACGCCTACAACTGGCAAATGATCACCGACCACGCCAGGCTCATCGTCGATACACGCAACGCAATGCGCAGCGTCACGGGCAAACGCGACCACATCGTTAACGCATAAGGGCCCGTACGGATAAACCCGACTCCTCACTGGTTGCCGTACTGCTTCTGGTAGTATTGGCGGTACTCGCCGCTCTTGACGTGCTGCCACCATGTGGGGTGGTCGATGTACCACTGAACGGTGGCTTCCAGAGCCTGCGGCCATGCGCTATGCGTTGGTTCCCAGCCGAGGTCACGTTTGATCTTCGAGGCGTCGATAGCGTAACGACGGTCGTGGCCCGGGCGATCGGCGACGGGCTGGATCATGTCGTCGCCCTTGCCCATGATCTTGAGGATCATGTGGGTCAGTTCGAGGTTGGATCGTTCGTTGTTGCCGCCGATGTTGTACACCTGGCCGGCCGCGCCTTTCTCCAGCACCGTCAGGACTGCCTCGCAGTGGTCGATGACATGCAGCCAGTCGCGGACGTTCTTGCCGTCGCCGTAAAGCGGCACCTTTTTGCTCTCGATCAGATTGGTCACGAACAGGGGGATAACCTTTTCAGGAAACTGGTAGGGCCCGAAGTTGTTCGAGCAGCGTGTGATGATCGTGTCGGTGTCGAAGGTGTGGTGGTAGGCGCGGACGAGCATGTCGGCCCCGGCCTTGGAAGCGGCGTAGGGGCTGTTGGTCTGGATGGGCGTTTCCTCGGTGAACTTCAGGTCAGGCCGATCCAGCGGTAGCGAGCCATACACCTCGTCGGTGCTGACGTGGATGAACCGTTTGCCCCCGGCGTTGCGGGTCGATTCAAGCAGCGTCTGCGTGCCCAGCACGTTCGCGTCGATGAAGGGCCTCGAATCCATGATCGAACGGTCGACGTGGCTCTCGGCGGCGAAGTGCACGACGGCGTCACACTGTTGCATCAATCGATCGACCAGCGGGCGGTCGTTGATGTTGCCGTGTACGAACTGGTATCGGGTGTCGTGGTCGAGGTCGGTCAGGTTCTCGGGGTTGCCCGAATAGGAGAGGCAGTCGAGGTTGGTGGCCTTCCAGTCCGGTCGCTGTTCAAGGACGAACCGGACAAAGTTGGAGCCGATAAACCCGCTGCCACCGGTGACGAGAAGATGTTTATTCATCATCGGGCTCCAGTCGGGCAAGGACATCGGCAAGGTTCAGTTCCCAGTGCGGCATCGGCCCGACGAGGGCCTCAATATAATGCAGGTCGAGCACGCTGTATCGCGGTCGTTTGGCCGGGCGGGGAAACTCGTCGGTGGTGCACGGTTCGATGCGGCAGCCGGGGTTGACGTGTGCGGCGACCCGGCAGGCGAGGTCATACCACGTGCACTCACCGCCGTCGGTGACATGGTAGATGCCGGTGACGCTTCGTTCGATCAGAGCCAGGGTCGTTCGGGCAAGATGTTCACCACTGGTCGGTCGCCCCCGCTGGTCGTTAACGACTTTCAGGCTGTCGCGTTCCCTGGCGAGCCTGGCAATGGTGCGGACGAAGTTCCTGCCCCACGGCGCGTAGAGCCAACTGCTACGGACTAGTAGAAAACGGCAACCCGATTGTTCGATGATTCGTTCGCCCTCGGCTTTGGTTCGGCCATAGGCGTTGACCGGGTCCCGTCGCTGGTCGATCCGGTAGGGCGAGTCCGCTTCGCCATTGAACACGTAGTCGGTGGAATAGTGAATGAGCGTCGCGTTGACTGTGCGGCAGCGCTCGGCCAGCAGACCGACCATGGCGGCGTTGACGATCATGGCCTGGGCTTCGTGCTGCTCCGCGCCGTCCACATCCGACCAGGCGGCACAATTCACCACGACCGCAAATCGCGCCGTCACCTGGCGTTCGATCAACGCGGGCCTGGTAATGTCCAGCTCGTTGTGTGAGGGAGCGGCGAACTCGACGCCGCGTTCGTCGAGCAACCGGGTCCACGCCCTGCCGAGCATCCCACTGCCGCCGATGAGCAGCACCGGTCCTGCGCTTGGGGCAACGCCACTCATCCGTGACGAACTCCCCAGGGGAAGCCTTCGACGCTGTCGAAGGCGCGGCGGTCCTCGTCGGGGCTCTGGGGGTCGTAGGCGTGAGTAACGTAGTAGAGCAGGCAGGCCGGCTCGTGGCCGATGGTGGCGGCGCCGTGCCACAACGGCGGCGGAACGATCATGACGCCCGGGTGCTTTTCACCCATGGTCGCCAGCCAGGTGCGGCCGCTGTCGTCGCAGTGCACGCCGACTTTCAGGTTGCCCGTCAGGCATATCCAGAAATCGGTCTGTTTGCGGTGGCGGTGCCAGGCCTTGATCACGTTGGGATACATCATCGAGAAGTTAATTTGTCCCTGGGGACCGAGCACACCTTGCAGTTGGTTCATGATCGACCAGCCGCGGTCATCGGTGTAGATGGCCACGGGCACGAAAACGGGTTCTTTGGCGGATTTGGCAGCCTCAAATGCGTCGGTGACCGGCCCGTCGAATGTGCGTGGGTTTAGCAGTTTCAAAATCAGGTCCCGCAGCTTCCGGTGTCCGTCATCCAATACCGTGACTCATCCGCGTTGATCGGTGTGCCTCAGTGGCTTCATGTCTCCGTTGATTCGGCGGGCAGTTCCGTGTGATTGGCGCCGCCCTCGGCAACCAGCCGCGTCGCGCGGTAAAGGCTCTCAAACGTGCCGGCGTCGGTCCACCAGCCTTCGAGCACCTCGTACGTCAGGTCGCCGCGCTGAAGGTATGCGTTGTTGACGTCGGTGATCTCCAGTTCGTCCCGATCCGACGGAACAAGCGTTTCACAGATGCCGAATACGTCTGCATCGAAGAAGTAGATGCCGGTGACCGCCATGTCGCCGGGCGGGTCTTTGGGTTTTTCGACGATCTGGACGATCTTATCGCCGTCGAACTTCACGACGCCGAAGCGGTGCGGGTCGCGCACCTGTTTGAGCAGCAGCTTCGCGCCGGACGTTTGGGTGAAGAAGTCGCCGGCCGCCTTTTTGATGTTGCCTTCGATGAGGTTGTCGCCCAGGATGACGCAAATCTTCTGACTGTCGGCGAACTCCTCGGCGAGCTTGAGCGCATCGGCGATGCCGCCCTCGCCCTCCTGGTAGGCGTATTCAAGGTGTCGAATACCCAGGTGCTTGCCGTTCTTGAGCAGCTTGAGGAAGTCGCCGGCATGTTCGCCGCCGGTGACGA
>JAZGCX010000097.1:0-4547 GCA_036477175.1 Phycisphaeraceae bacterium | reverse complement strand
TATCGCAGCCACTACCTTTGCGCCGCCGATGACACCGTCGTCGCCCCCGATGCGATCCCCGACGATCAGCTCGGTGCGATCTGGTTGGCGTATCTGACGGCGTGGGGGTGTCTGGCGTGGAAGCAGCAGTTGCAACGCGGTCAGATCGTGGCCATGCCCGCCGCCTCGAGCAGTGTCGCCCTGGCCGCCGCCCAGATTGTCAAGAAACTCGGCGGCATCTCGATCGGCTTGACCACCCGCGCGTCAAAGCTGGACACACTCCGCCAGATGAGCGAGTGCGTGTACGACCACCTGCTCCTGACGCGTGACCCCTCAGGCGACCCGACGGCCTGGTACAAGGACATCAAGCGGATCACCGACGGCCGCGGCGTGGATGTCTTTTTCGATCCCGTCGCCGCAGGACAATACCTGGAAACCGAGATCCGCAGCCTCGCGCAAGGCGGCGTCGTCTGGGTGTACGGCCTGCTGGGTGAACCCGGGGCAGTGAACGTGACGCCTTTGATCCGCAAAGCCGGGACGATCCGCGGCTGGGCTGTGGCCCACCTGGCGGCCGAACCCGACGCGCTTGAAACGGGCTACCGTTTCATCCTTGACGGTTTTGCCAGCGGCGGGTTTCGCCAGCACGTCGATCGCGTGTTCAAGCTCGACGACGTGCGCGAGGCACACACGTTCATGGAGCAGGGCAGGCACATCGGCAAACTCGTACTCGTGCCGTGACACGATAGCCGAGGCGTCAGATTCAGAACAACATCGCCAGTAACACCGTCCCGATCAACAGGCCGATGAGCCAGCGAGTGGCGGCAATGATGATTGACCTGCGTTGGTCACCATCGTCGGCGCGTCCCTCTAGAGCGCGTCAAACAGAGCCACCAGCGGCAAGGGCGGCGGTCAGTGAGTCGCCAGTTGGCCGGACGGCGCGGCGGAACCGGCGTCATGGTCAGCACCTTTCGCAAGAAGCGAGACCTGCACAAGCCTGATCGGCCGTGCTTAGCTTGTCAAACGGATTGCGCGCGATTCAAGTCGGCCGGTGCCATGTTGCACCGGGTCTGTTGGCGGTGATGCCCCAAGACCCTATGCTTGTACGCCCTGACCGCCGCTGTTGGATCATCGCGCCATGGCTGTCCCCCTGATCGATCTGAGTCACCAGCACGCCGCGTTGCTGCCACAGTGCCGCGCGCTTTTCGAGCGCATTGTCGAGAGCGGCCGCTTCATCCTCGGCCCCGACGTTGAACAATTCGAGCAGCAGCTGGCGTCGTATTGCGGCACCCGTTACGCCGTGGGTGTATCCAGCGGCACCGATGCATTGCTCGTGGCGATGATGGCGCTTGGCATCGGCCCCGGCGACGAGGTGATCACCCCGTCCTTCACCTTCTTCGCCACGGCGGGCAGCATCGCCCGGCTCGGGGCGAAGCCGGTGTTCGTCGATGTTTACCCCACCACGTTCAACATGGACCCGCAGCAGATCGCCCCGGCCGTCACCGATAAAACCAGGGCGATCATCCCGGTGCATCTATTCGGTCAGGCCGCGGACATGGACCCGATCATGCAGGTGGCACACCGTCACGGGCTGAAGGTGATCGAGGATGCGGCCCAGGCGGTCGGGGCCAGGTACCGGGGCCGGCCGGTTGGGTCGATCGGCGACGTGGGGTGCCTGAGCTTCTATCCGACGAAGAATCTGGCGGCGATGGGCGACGCCGGGGCGTGTGTCACCGACGATGCGGACCTTCAACAGAAGATCCGCGACCTGCGGGTGCACGGCTCGGGCGGTGCGGAGACGCACCCGGACATCGGCGGCAACTTCCGCCTCGACGCGCTCCAGGCCGCCATGCTGACCGTCAAACTGCCCTTGCTGGACGGATGGAACGAAGCCCGCCGCGCCCATGCGGACCGGTACCATCATCACCTTGAAGCGCTGGGGCTGGGTCTGCCGTTCGAGGCGGCCGATTGTTACCACACGTACAACCAGTACACGATCCGCGTGTTGAGCGGTCAGCGCGACGGTTTGCGGCAACACCTGGCGTCGAGCGGAATCGGCAACCGCATCTATTATCAGGTGCCGCTGCATCTGCAGCCCTGCTTTGGGTATTTGGGTTGTCCGCCGGGTCAGTTGCCGGTGACCGAGCAGGCGGCGCGCGAGGTGCTGAGCCTGCCGATCTTCCCCGATCTGTCCGAAGCGCAGCAGGACCAGGTGATCCACGTCGTGCAGGAGTTTTTTACCGGTGACTAACCACGCCGAAAACTCGGGCCCGTCGGACGCCGGTGATCCGGGCCGGACCGTGTCCGACCCGCTGATCCGGCTCGTGGACGTGCACAAATCGTTCGGCCCGCTTGTTGTGCTCGGCGGGATCAGCCTCGAACTCGAACGCGGACGAGCAACCGTCGTCATTGGTCCCAGCGGCGCCGGCAAGAGCGTGCTGATCAAGCACATCGTGGGGTTGACGCGCCCCGACCGGGGCGAGGTCTGGTACGAAGACGAACGCGTTGATCGGATGAGTGAGCCGAGATTGGTCGAGCTGCGCAAGCGGATCGGCTTCATGTTCCAGATGGGCGCCCTGTTCGATTCGATGACCGTGCATGACAACATCTGTTTCCCCCTCGTCGAGCACACCAAAGCCAGCCCCGCCGAGCGTGACGAGCGATGCGAACAGGTGCTCCGCATGGTGGGGCTGAGCGGCATCGACCGGATGATGCCGGCTGAGCTGTCCGGCGGGCAGCGAAAACGCGTCGCCCTGGCGCGCGCCATCGTGCTCAAGCCCCAGATCGTGCTCTACGATGAACCGACGACCGGCCTCGACCCCATCCGCGCCGACGTGATCAATGAACTGATCGTCACCCTCGGCCGCCAACTGGGCATCACCAGCGTCGTCGTCACGCACGACATGGCCAGCGCCAATAAGATTGCCGACCGGATGGTCATGCTCTACGATGGCCGCATCGTGGCCGACGGCGACCCGGACAGCTTTCGTCAGACCAGCAGTGATCTGGTGCAGCGTTTTATCCACGGCCGCGCCGACCGCGCCGACCTCGAACGGATTCATTCCGCCTTTGAGCCGGCAAACCAGACATGACCGACCGCATACGCAACATCGTCGTGGGTTTGACGGCCTTGGCGGGGCTGGTGGGGCTGATGTATATGATGCTGCTGTTCGGGTACGTGCCCCGTTGGGTGCAAGGGGGATACCGCGTCACCATCGAGTTGCCCCACGCCGGCGGGATCGGTGAGGGCACCCTTGTTTATCTCCAGGGCATTGAAGTCGGTCGTGTCCGATCGGTGGAGCTGATGGACCCGCCGACGCGTGGGGTGGTCGCCACCGTGGTGATCGACGATGACAGGCATCTGTCCGAAGGGGTGCGCGCGGTGGTGAATCAACCCTTTTTTACGGGTAGCGCCAGCCTGACCCTTGATCTGAGTCAGGTGCCGCCTGACGCCAAGCCGCTGCCGACCGATGGTTCGGCGGTGATCCCGGGCGGCGTGCCCGATGGTGCCGCCGGTCTGCTGGGCGATGTGGGGGCGGCTTTCGCAGAACCGGTGGCGCAACTCAACCGCCTGGCCGACTCTTTGGAGCAGCTCAGCGGACAGTGGACCGAGGTCGGACGCAACATCAATCTGCTCGTTGAGCCCCGCAGCACCGACGACGTGGATAACGGCAAGGCGATCGGCAACCTCGCCACCGTCGTGGTCCGTGCCGATCATCGCCTGACCGAGCTCCGCACCGTGCTCGACGGCATGAACCAATGGGTCAATGATACCCAGCTCCGCGACGACATCCGCGCTGCCGCCTCTAACGCCCGAAGTCTTACCCGCAAACTCGACGAGAACATCGACGGCCTGACCCGGCGCTACTTCGCCGTCGCCGACGATCTGAGCAAGGCCATCGGTTCGATGCAGAAGCTGCTTGACCAGACTCACGAAGGCAAGGGCACGATCGGCAAACTGCTCAACGATCCTGCCCTCTACAACAACCTCAACGATGCCGCCCAGCGGGTCGGCGGCGTCCTCGATGAACTGAAGCTGCTGATCGAGAAGTGGAAGGCCGAGGGCCTGCCGGTGCAGTTTTAACCAACTGCATGTTTCGCTCTGTTGCGCCATCGCCGCCGGCTCACCGCCGCCGCCGGGCCGCATCCTGTTCGGTTACAGTTAGTCGCCGTTGCCGACGCGCTTTCTACAATAGCCACCCATGAAGTACGTCATCATCATCCCCGACGGGGCCGCTGACTTCCCGTTGGACGAACTCGACGGCAAGACCCCGTTCGAGGCCGCCGATAAACCGCACACCGATCGGCTCAGCATCGAAGGTCGGCAGGGCACCGTCGCCACCACGCCCGACGGCTATCCCTGCGGCTCCGACGTGTGCAGCATGAGCCTGCTCGGTTACGACCCGCACAAGTATCACAAGGGCCGCGCGCCACTGGAAGCCGCTGCGCTGGGGATCGACCTGGCGCCGACCGACTGGGTCTTCCGCGTCAACCTCGTCACCGTGATCGACGGCAGGATGCAGGACCATTCGGCCGGCCACATCCGTTCCGACGAAGGCCGCAGGCTCCTG
>JAZGCX010000096.1:0-2168 GCA_036477175.1 Phycisphaeraceae bacterium | reverse complement strand
GCGAGGCCTTTGCCACGGTGCACACGGCCAGGTAATCGCGGACGATCAGCATGTGCTGCTGCGGTTGATCAATCCCCATACGGCCTAACGCGGCGATAAACGTTGCCAACAGTTTCAGGTTGTCGCGCGGCGGTGTCTGGATGCCCCGACAGACAAATACCAGACCATCGGCGGTCAGCCGGTTCACCGCCGCGGTGATGCCTTCGACGGTGACCAGGTGATCCTGGCCGAGCCCGGCACTCCCGCCCGAGCCCGCCGCGAGGCCTTCGAGGCTGACCAGTTGAATGATGTCGTACTGGTCGCGGCTGTGGTCGAGCAAATGTCGTGGATGCGCCACGACGGGGCGGACGGTCGGCTGCACAAGCGGCTGGGCGCTTGCATCATCCAGTGACGTTTGCAACAGTTCAAAGAGGTTCGGATCAGGCTGGACGACGTGGATCAGCGCCGCGCCGTGCCGCAGGGCCAGCCAGGTGTTCCAGCCGCCACGCTCACCCAGCAGCAGGACCCGGGGGTGCTGGGGGGCGATGGCATAGGCAAAAGCCATCAATGTTCGATCGACAACGGCCGCCTCATTCAGCGTTCGAATCCGTGGCACGGAACCGGCCCAATGCCCATCGATCACCAACACATCCATCGGCGGCGGTGTTTCGCCAACCGATAGAAACGGCATGTCGTGGAACGCATCGCTGCGATAGAGTTCGATCACACTGCGCGGGCTGTACGCGACGGACAGACGACTTGCAGCACCTTGCTGTTCCAACCGCTGGACGTACGCCAGATACTTGTACGGATCGACGCGGAGCTGTGGCGGCCAGAGCCAAACGACGACCGCGATCGCGAGGATGCCCGCACCGATCGCCGCCGCCTTCTTTAAAGGTGATTTCGGAAATAGCGTCACCACACCGAGCAGCGTTACCGCACCCATGGCCGGTGCCAGCCATTGTGGCGGCACCACCCACATCGCCGCGGTCCCCAGCCACGCCCCGCAGCCGCTGCCAAGCAGGTTGCTCCCGTACACCACCGCCACCCGGTCGCCCGCCGCGATCAGCGCCAACCCGATCGCCGAGGCGCCCAGGAGAAACGGCACGCCCAGCAGCGCCCAATACAGCAGCCATCGGCCGAGCTGACCCCAGAACAAGGCCGGCAGAAACCTCGCCTCGACCGGGACATGCTGCGCCAGCGACGTGCACAGCGGCATGGATATCGCCGTGGCGATGATCAATCCCAACAATACTCCACGCTGACGCGGCAACAGGATCGACCGCAACAGGCACAACGCCGTGCCGCTGGCGCCGAAGCCCAGCAGGGCGATGCTGATCACCAGGAAGGCAAAGTGGTGCCAACTGCTGACCAGCAGCACCCGCATCAGCGCCAGCTCGAACCCGAGCACCCCCGCCGAAAGCACCGCCACCGTCCACGCCAGTCGTCCGGTTCCCGTCGCAACAATGGTTGCACGGGGGGCGGTCACGGCTTGGCGTCACCTTTGCGCGTCAGTGGCACGAATCGCACCGAGGTGATTGTTTTGGATCGCCGCTTGCCGTCTTCGGTCTTGGTCACCACCACCAGGCGTTGCACCTCGTGCGGCCCGCCGATCGGGATCACGATGCGGCCGCCGGGTTTGAGTTGTTCCCACAGTGGCGGCGGCAGGTGGCCCGCGGCGCACGTCACGATGATCGCATCGAACGGTGCGTGCTCCGGCCAGCCGAAGTAACCGTCGGCGCGGAGGGGTTGGACCTCGTCGTATCCCTGCTCCTCAAAGACCTGCGCGGCACGCTTTGCCAGCGGCTCGATGATCTCCACCGTGTACACGTGTTCGGTCAGGTGCGCCAGCACCGCCGCCTGGTAGCCCGAACCGGTGCCGATCTCCAGCACCTTTGATTCCGGCGTCAGCGCCAATGCTTCGGTCATCAGCGCGACGATGTACGGTTGTGAGATCGTTTGCCCGTAACCGATCGGCAGCGGCGAATCGGCGTGAGCCCTTCGACGATGCTCGGCCGGCACAAACGCGTGTCGCGGCACGGTCCGCATCGCGTCCAGCACCGCCTCGTCTGTCACCGCACTGCGACCATCGGCCGGCCGGGCGATCTGCGTTGACACCATGCGCTGGCGTTGTTCGGCGTTTTGGCTTGACCCCGGCGGATCGGCCCGTTCGCGCCGCTGCGGTTTGG
>JAZGCX010000095.1:0-8046 GCA_036477175.1 Phycisphaeraceae bacterium | reverse complement strand
CGGTAATCGCGTCGCAGACCTCACCGAGGTTGTGCGGCGGCATGCTGCTGGCCATGCCCACGGCGATCCCGGTCGAACCGTTGACCAACAGATTGGGCAACCGTGCCGGCAGGTACTTGGGCTCATCCACGGTTTCGTCGAAGTTCGGCTGCCAGTCCACGGTGTCGCACTTCAGGTCGTCGAGCATCTCGACGGCGTGGCGGTGCAGGCGGGCTTCGGTGTACCGCATCGCGGCAGGGGGGTCGGGATCGATAGAGCCGAAGTTGCCCTGCTTGTCGATCAGCAGGGCCCGCATCTTCCACTCCTGGGCCATGTTCACCAGCGTCGGGTAGATCGCTTGGTCGCCGTGCGGGTGATATTTCTTCATCGTCTCGCCGACGATGCCGGCACATTTGGAGTGTTTGCGGCCGGGCGTCAGATTCAGGTCGTTCATCGCCACGAGGATGCGGCGTTGGGAGGGCTTGAGTCCGTCGCGGACGTCCGGCAGGGCACGATCCATAATCGTGCTCATCGCATAGGTCAGGTAGCTGTCGGCCAGCTCCTGCTCGATCGCGGTGTCCGTCGTCCGCCCACCGGTGATTCCGGGAGTTCCGGGGGCGCCGGGCTCCTGCCCATCCTGATCCGGGCTTTCTTCGTTTGGAATCTCGTTCTCGGCCATGCTGTCAACAACCCTCATCGCGCCCGCGCGGCGCGGCGGTGTGCAAGATATGAATTGTAACAGTTTTCAGCGGTGCAAGCGATGCGACGGCGCGTCGAGTGGGCCCAGCGTCACGAAGCCGACCCTAGCGACCACGCACCGCGCCGCGCCGCTGCGAAGCGACCGTGCCCATCAGCATCACGGCCAGCAGGCCGAACGTGCCCGGTTCCGGTACGGCCTCCAGCGCGTCGATCTCTTCTGTGGGAACACCGAACAGCGCACCGACGCCGTTGGCCGTGTCCCAGGTGATCCCGCCGTGGACGAGAAACGCGGCCGGACTTCCATTCGTCCAGACCCAGATCTCGCCGCCGTCGAAGATGCCGCCGGCCCCGATGGTGCTGCGCACGCTGAACATGATCTTATCGCCGGGGGCCCAGATGCCGTCATTCGCCTTATCGAACACCATCAAAGCGTCGAGATCGATAAGTTCGGGCTCGTCCGGATCGCCGAGCGCCGTGGCAAGATCGGGGGACAGGATGTACGGACCTACGCTGACACCGTCGTAGTACCAGACGGCGACGTCGGGCGAACCGGGTCCCGGGGCCGGATCCAAAAGCATCGAGAAGTGATTGGAATCGACCGGGCCCCACACCTCCAGTCCATCGACATCGTCCGGTGCACCGGGCATGCCGTTGATTTCTGCCGCAGTGGCCCATATTCCGGTCGCGCCGCCGAAGCCGACATCCTGGAAGTGAATGTTGTCCGTCCCCGAGAGCGACAGCAGCATCGGCGCGGCGTCGGACGTCACGGCGCTGAAGAACCGATCGCGGCTGTTGGCGATCGCGTCCACCTCGTGATCAACCAGCGGAAAGGGGACACCGGCGGTGTAATCGAAGGCGTCGAAAACGCCGCCGAACCCGTCCCATCCGATGTTCTGATGCGGGTCCAATGCACCGATGATGTTCTTGTCTACGAAGTTGGAGTACTCCTTGCCGAACACCACGCCGGGGCTGGGCACGGCGCACTGCGCAGGAGGTGTAAGGGAACAGACAACCGCCACACAGGCTGAAATGAGAATCGACGGCTTCATCTCCACTCCTCTACAGATATGGCCCAGCCGGCCTTCGGATGGAACCAAAACACGCACCCACGACACGCCAACTATATCACTTTACCACCTTGACCGGCACACGCGAGCGGCCGGTTCTTTGAGATTTAGCCATTCTACCTCCCCGCATCGCTGCACGCAAGAACTTTCTTAAACGGTTTTTGAGTAACTGCTTAGCGCTTCAAACCCTCCTTGTTTCCTCTGAAATCAGCGCGTTCCAGTCGTCAGTGCCCGAACCGGCGACCGCCGCATGGCTGATCGTTGGCCTGTGCCTCGTGCGCTGGCGCCCCTGGGCCTGAGCCGGGCCATCACACTCGTTCACCTGCGCCCACCCGTTACACTGCGCGGACATGGAAGCAGGTATCGTCGGGCTTTCCTACGTCGGCAAGACCACGCTGTTCAACGCGCTGACGGCGTTGGGTGTGGATAGCGAGGCGGGGGCGGGCAAGCCGCACGTGGGCGTGGTGCAGATTCCTGATACGCGGCTGGCGACGCTAAACACATACATCGCAACAAAAAAGGTGGTGCCGGCGACGCTTCAGTTGGTGGACGTGGCGGGCCTGGTCGCCGGGGCCAGCCAGGGCGAGGGGTTGGGCAACAAGTTCCTGTCGCATATTCGCAACGTGGACGCGATCCTGCACGTCGTGCGGTGTTTCGACGACCCAAACGTGCCGCACGTGAACGGCAGTGTCGATCCGGTGCGTGACATCGAGGAAGTTGAGACGGAGCTGATGCTGGCCGACCTGGAGGTGGTGGAAAATTCGCTCAAGAACGCCGAGCGCAGGGCGCGGATGGGCGATAAGCAGGCGAAGACCCGGCTGGATGTCTTGCAGCAATGTGCGGCGGCGTTGAGCGAAGGCACGCCGGTGTCGCGACTGGACTTAACTGACGAACAGAAACACGACCTGAAAAGCTTTGCGCTGCTTTCAGCCAAGCCGGTGTTGTACGTCGCCAACGTCGGCGAGGGTGATCTGGCCGGCGAAAGCGATTACGTGCAACAAGTGCGTCGCTTCGCCGCCCATCGCAACGGCGAGGTCGTGCCCATTTGCGCCAAACTGGAGGCGGAACTTGCCGAACTCGACGAAGCCGACCGCGGCGAGATGCTCGAAGGCCTAGGCCTGGCCGAACCGGCGCTGAACGTGCTGGCCCGCGCCGCGTACAGGGTGCTTGGTCTGCAAAGCTTCTTCACGACCGGGCCGAAGGAAATCCATGCGTGGGCGGTCCCGATCGGCATCACCGCGCCTCAGGCCGCCGGCGCCGTCCACAGCGACTTTGAGCGCGGGTTCATCCGCGTCGAGGTGTACAGCGTTGCCGACCTGGACCACTACAAATCCGAGCACGCCATCAAGGCCGCCGGCAGGATGCGCGTTGAAGGCAAGCACTACGTCGTGCAGGACGGCGTCGTGTGCCACTTCCTGTTTAACGTGTGATCGGGGTTAAAGGTCGTATTTAACCCTCATGGGTGATGAGGCCTGGCCGCTTAAGCGGCCGGGCCTTGCGTTTCATCGTTTGAGCAACTGTTCGCGCTGGAGCATCACCTTCAGCGTTTGGGTGACCAGGTCGAGTTCGGTGTCGTGCAGGTGATTGTGGAAGGGCAGGGCGATGGTGCGGGTGCTGATGGATTCGGCGACGGGGAAAGAGCCGGGCTCGCAGCCGAACTGTTCGCGGTAGAACGGTTGCAGGTGGATGCAGGGGAAATAGTTGGCGGCGCCGACGTCGTGGCGGTGCAGGCCGGTGATAATGCGGTCGCGTTCGACGGCGGTGAAACCGCTGACCAAACGGATGACGAAAACGAACCAACTCATGTCCGCGGCACAGGCATCGGTGACCGTCGGCAGGACCAGGTCATCAAAGTCCTTCAGGCGTCGGATGTAGCCTTGGGCGACTCGGCGGCGGGCTTCGAGGATCTGGTCGAGCCGGTCCATCTGCGCCACGCCCAGGGCGGCGGCGATCTCACTGAGGCGGTAGTTGTAACCGAGCCGTTCGTGTATCAACGATGCGCCGACACGATTGGTCTCGCCGGCGTGGCCGGTGTTGGTCGCCGACGGTCGGCCGTGGTTGCGCAGGGATCGGCACTGCTCGGCCAGGCGGTCGTCATCGGTGACGATCACGCCGCCCTCGCCGGTGGTGATCTGTTTATTGGGGTAGAAGCCGAACACACCGGCTCGGCCAAACGACCCGATCGGTTTGCCCAGGTATTTGCCGCCCAGGGCCTCGCAGCAGTCCTCGATCAGCGGCAGGTCGTTGGCACCGGCGATCTGCGCGATCTTTTCCATGTGCGTCGGGTTGCCGAACACTTCCACGGCGAGGATAGCTTTGGTGCGGTCGGTGATGGCGGCCTCGACCTTGGCCGGGTCCAGGTTCAGGCTCGTCGGATCAATGTCCACGAAGACCGGCCGGGCGCCGACGTAGAGGATGCAATTGGCGCTGGCGATAAAGGAAAAGGGCGTGGTGATCACCTCGTCGCCCGCGCCGATGCCCAGTGCCAGCAGCACCAGGTGCAGGCCCGCGGTGCCGCTGCTGACGGCGATCCCATGCCTCCGCTCGGCGCGCTGGGCGACCATTTCCTCGAACCGCGCCTGTCGGGGGCCGAGGCTCAACCGGCCGGAACACAACGTGTCCACCACGGCCTGAATCTCGTGCTCTGTGATATCGGGCCGGCTCAGGGGGATGACGCTCATCCGCTTGAACTCCGAACCGCACCACCTGCGTGCGGTTACGTGTATCAATCGGCTCTATGCGTGAACGGACGCAAATAAGGATTGGCAGGTGTGCCGCCCTATGGTGCCAACACTTTGGCGAGGGCGGTCTGCTCCTGGTGCGTCTGTTTGAGGTAGGCCCATGCGGCCTGGACCCGCAAGGCATCCTGCAACCCACCGCCGCCACGGACCAGCAACGCCAATTCCTGCTTCTGCCGTTCGGAGATGGGCTGGCCGTGCTTGGCCAACAGGATCAGCGCCAGCACGTTGCTGTCGCGGTCGGCAAACGGGGGCAGACCGGTCAAAGCGGCATGTGGATTAGGACCATCGGTTTGGATCAGGCCAAACAGTACGGCCCGCGCCAGTTCGGCGCTCGTCTGCGGGTCGGTCAGGACAGCGCGGATCGTTCCCGCTGCTGCATCCGGGTTGCGTTCGTACAGGTTTTGGGCGGCAGCGATGCTGCGGGCAAAGCGCTGCACCCGGTGTTGATCAGGTCCGTCAAACGCCAGAATCAGCCCCAACAGGATCGCTTGAGCGTCGTCGTCGGTCGCCTCACGGCGTGCGTAGTTCAAGGCCCATTCGCTGGTCACGGGGTGATTGAGCTGGATCAGGGCGATCACGGCGTCGGTGATCCCGCTGTTGCCGGCGATCGCGGCGCCGGCCCGGCCGATCTGCGACAGCAACCCGGTTTCGTCCGGTTCAGCGATGAGCGGGTCAAACAGCGATGGCTCGAGCCACGGGGCCGATTGCAGTGCGATGATTCCCAGGCGGGTCTTGTGTGCCAGCCCCGGCGCCGCGTCGTACTGCTTGCGCCACGCCGCGACCGCGGCCGGGTTGGCAAACCGCAACCCGGCCCGCAGCGCCCCCAGCGCCAGGTTGGGGTCCACGCCCGGTTCGGCCCGCACCTGCTCGGCCCACGGCGCAGCCCGCTCAAAGCCGTATTCGATCACCGTACCCAGCAGCATCGCGCGGACCTGGTCACGTTTGGCGTCGTCGGTATCGAGAATATCGGTGAGTTGGTCGATCGTCGCGGCATCGTCGGTTTGTAGCAGCAGCAGCATTCCCAGGGCTCGCTGACCCAGAACCTGGGCCTCAAGGGCCTTGCGTAGGATCGCCTGGTCCACGGCCAGACCCTTCTTGATGAGGTGCGAGGCGAGGATCACCTTCACGCCGGTTTCGAGTTCGGACCAGTTCAGCATCTGCACGGCCTGATCGTCATTGAGCAGGTCTTTGTCCAGCGCAGCGCCGACGAGTTCAGCCAGCGCGGCGGTGTTGTCAATCTCCATCACCCGTGTCAGGTCGAGCAGTGGCGGCTGAGCGACCTCGGCCAGCGCCAGCACGCCGTGAATCTTGAGCCTCAGGTGGGGCGACTTGGCCAGCCGGTCGAACAGCGGCGTCAGCGCCGGATCGCGCAACTGGTGCAGCGCTTGCAACATGGTGATCTGGTCGCTGGAACGGCTGGCCTGTGTGCTGCGTCGCAACAGGTGAACGGCCGCCTCCGCGGCGGGATCGAGTTGCTGTGCCACCGCCGATCCCGCCAGCGCCCAGACCAAGCCGATTGCCAACGCCGGCCACGTGTGTTGTCGGTTTTTGTGCATCGCCACAGTTTACGTCATGGGTCCGTCGCATGAAACAACGGCCCGATTGACCGGTCCGGACCCGCGTGGGACCATACCCGTTCCATGGCTTACGAGCGTGACAATATCCGGCAGCTTGAAGCGTACGTGCCGGGCGAACAGCCGCAGCCGGGCGACGGCGTCATCAAGCTCAACACCAATGAGAACCCCTACCCGCCGGCCGAGGCGGTGCTGGAGGCGATCCACGGCATCAGCGGCGAATCGCTGCGCCTGTACCCGCCGCCTGAGGCCGGCGCGTTCCGCAAAGTCGCTGCGTCGATCCACGGCGTCGGTGTCGAACAGGTGATCGCCACCAACGGCGGGGATGAGCTGCTGCGGCTGGCCGTCACCGTCTTCTGCGAGCCCGGCGCCGGCGGGCTGGGCATGGCCGAGCCGAGCTACTCGCTCTTTGCGACGCTCGGTGGCATTCAGGATACGCCTGTCACCCAGGTCGCGCTCGACGACGACTGGTCGTTGCCGGATGATTTTGCCGACAGGCTCAACGACGCGGGCTGCCGGTTGGCGCTGGTGGTCAATCCGCACGCCCCGTCGGGCAGGCTTGAGCCGGTGGAAAGACTCGAACAGGCCGCCCGAAAGTTTCGCGGCGTGCTGGTGATCGACGAGGCGTACGTGGACTTTGCCTCGCACGATGCGCTGGGGCTGTTGACTTCCGAGGGCGGACTGGACAATGTGTTGATCCTCCGTACGCTGAGCAAGGGTTATTCGCTGGCCGGGATGCGGTTCGGCTACGGGTTAGGCCATGCCAGGCTGATCGCGGCGATGGACAAGGCTCGCGACAGTTACAACACGGATATTGTGTCGCAGGCGGCCGCCGTCGCCGCGTTGCGCAGCCGTGACGTGGCCACCCGGTCCTGGCAGCGTGTGATCGACGAGCGCCGGCGGATGACCGACGAGCTGTGCCGCCGCGGCTACCGGGTCTATCCGAGTGAATCGAACTTCCTGCTGGTCGTGCCGCCGACCGACGCCGATTTGGTGTATCGATCACTCAAGAATCAAGGGGTGTTGGTGCGATACTTTGACAAGGGCCGGCTGCGTGACAAGCTGCGCATCACCATCGGCACGCCGCAGCAGAACGACCGCGTGCTGGCCACGCTCGATGAACCCGCCTGAGAACCATCATGGCCCGAACCGCTACCATCACACGAAAGACGAAAGAGACAGACATCACCATCGAGCTGTGTCTCGACGGCGGTGACTACGCCAACACCACCGGCATTGGTTTTTTCGATCACATGCTGGATCACGTTGCGCGTCACGGCCGGATCGGCTTAACAGTGACCGCCCGCGGCGACACGCACGTGGACGACCACCACACCGTCGAGGACGTCGGCCGGGTGCTGGGCCAGGCGATCGACCGGGCTTTGGGCGACAAGAAGGGGATCGAGCGGTTCGGTTTCGCCTCCGTGCCGATGGATGATTCACTGGCGCGCGTCAGCATCGACCTGTCCGGGCGGGCGGCGATCGTGTTCGACGTTCAGTTTGGCGGTGGTGAGGGCAAGATCGGTTCGTTTGACACCCAGCTTGTGCGTGAGTTCTTCAACGCGGTGGCCAACAGCGGCCGATTCAATTGCCACATCGAGGTGCCGTGCGGCGTCAACGATCACCACACCGTCGAGGCGATATTCAAAGCCTTCGCCCGAGCGCTGCGCCAGGCTGTCACCATCACTGGCGACGATGTGCCAAGCACCAAGGGCGTGCTATAAGGCTGCGACGTGCGATCGGCAATCTCGGCTTCACCCGTCACTTTTCACCCTTCACCCGCGGCCTTCCGGCCGCGGCTACTGGGCTTGGCAATTTATCGCTCATCGCCCCGCCCGGAAAGGGCGGGGTCCGCGGGCTGTCAGCCCGCGGCTATTGATGCGACTATCCCCGCGGGCTGCTGGCGGCGGCGGAACGGTTTATTCTGCGATATCATTACGTCCAGACACTCTCAGGCAGGAGCCGCGCGATGCGGATAGGCGGGTT
>JAZGCX010000094.1:0-2971 GCA_036477175.1 Phycisphaeraceae bacterium | reverse complement strand
GCGATCCGGTTTTGGCCGTGTGTCATCACCAGTTGGCTGGCGATGCTGCCGGGTACGTTTCTGTACGTGTACCTGGGCTACATCAGTCGTGAGGGGCTGGAGGCGGCTGCCGGCGCACAGAGTTCGGCCGGCGTTGGCAAATGGGTGTTGACCGCGGTCGGGCTCGTGGCCACGGTGGCGGTGACGGTGTACGTTACCCGCATGGCCACCCGGGCGATCAAACAGCAGACGCGGATCGACCAGGCCCAGGATTCGCCGTCGATTGAGCCGGTTCAGCAAACCGCCGATCCGACGCCGCAGGGCTGGCCTTGGGGCGCCACCGTGATGGCCTTGGCCGCGGTAGGCTTCTTGAGCGTCGCCGCCGGGGCTCAGTTCATTCGCTTTGGCCCGCCGACCACGACGCTGGCTGAGGCATATTCGGAGAATCCGAACGGCCCGGCGTTCGATCATTCGATCTTCGATCAACTGCTCGAGTCCCACGTCGCTGCGCACGGCTGGGTCGATTACAAAGCACTGAGTGCCGACGCGGACAACCTGGACCGATACATCGCCGCCGTGGCCGGGGCGCCGTTCGACGACCTGGGCCGCAACGAGAAACTTGCTCTCCTGATCAACGCCTACAACGCCTTCACGCTGCGGCTGATCCTGGACCACTGGGATGGCGGCACACTGGCGTCGATCAAGGACATCCCCGACGCCCGGCGGTGGAAAGACAAGCGCTGGAAGGTCGGCTCGCACGTCTGGAGCTTGAACGACATCGAGCACGAGCAGGTCCGACCCAAGTTCAAAGAGCCGCGCATCCATTTCGCCATGGTGTGCGCGGCCGTCGGTTGCCCGATCCTGCGCAACGAGGCGTACCAGGCCGATCGAATTGACCAGCAGCTTCAAGACCAGGCGGAGTACGCGCACAGCCACGAGCGCTGGCTCCGTTTTGACCCGGACAAAGGCGTCGTTTATCTGACGAAGCTGTACGATTGGTATGGCAGCGACTTCGAGCAGGTGGCCGGTTCCGTGCTGGACCACGCCGCCGATTACTCGCCCGACCTCAAGCAGGCGCTCGAAACCGGCCGCAAGCCCCGCATCCGCTGGCTCGACTACGATTGGCAGCTCAATGACAAGCGCAACGCTCCCTGAGCGACGCCGCTGCTGCCAACCGGCTGTTTCCAATCGACCTCAACGAAGGGCCGTTCCATGCAGATGACCGTCACAGGGGCCCGGACACCCACCGCGCCGGCTGAGTTTCCTGCTGTCCAACCGTTCGATGAGCACAACCAGACGTTGCTCAGCCACGTCCACCCGCCGGACTGGGTTAACCCCGACTCGACCGGCCGCTACAACATGGTGGTGATCGGTGCGGGAACCGCAGGTCTTGTCACCGCCGCCGGTGCTGCCGGTCTCGGCGCCAAAGTCGCGCTGATCGAACGGGATTTGATGGGCGGCGACTGCCTCAACGTCGGCTGCGTCCCCTCCAAGGCGTTGATCCGCTGCGCCAGGGCGTACGCCGGTGTTCGAGATGCGACGGAATTTGGCGTTCGCGTTCCCGAAGGCGTGGCGGTTGATTTCCCCGCCGTGATGCAGCGGATGCGCCGCCTTCGCGCAGGCATCAGTCGGAATGACTCGGCCAAACGGTTCCGCGACCTGGGCGTCGATGTGTTCATTGGCCAGGCGCGTTTCACCGGTCAGGACACGATCGAGGTCGGCGACAAGACGTTGCGGTTTGCCAGGGCGTGCATCGCCACCGGGGCGCGGGCCTCGGCACCGCCTATCCCCGGGCTGGAACAGGCCGGCTATCTCACCAACGAGACTGTCTTCAGCCTGACGCAACTGCCGCAGCGCCTGGCGGTCATCGGCGCCGGGCCCATCGGCTGCGAAATGGCACAGACCTTCGCCCGCTTCGGCTCACACGTCACACTGTTGGAGGCGATGCGACAGATCCTCGGCCGGGAGGACCGCGACGCCGCCGAGCGGATCGAGAAAGCACTGATTCGCGATGGCGTTGAACTCAACTGCTGCGCCCATGTCACCGGCGTGCAGACCGAGGGCGACGAGAAAGTCCTGACACTCGAGGGCGAGACCGGTGGCGTGCTCCGCGTCGATGACGTGCTCGTCGGCGTCGGCCGCGCGCCGAACGTGGAAAACCTCAACCTCGAATCAGCCGGCGTTGAGTACGACAAAACCGGCGTCAAAGTGAACGAGCGGTTGCAGACCACCAACAAGCGCATCTACGCCGCCGGCGATATCTGCTTCCCGTATAAGTTCACGCACACCGCCGACGCCACGGCACGGATCGTGCTCCAGAACGCCCTGTTCTTCGGGCGGGCCAAGACCAGTGTGCTCACGATCCCGTGGTGCACCTACACCGACCCCGAGATCGCCCACGTCGGCATGTACGAACACGATGCCCGAGACAAAGGCATCGACGTGCAGACGTTCACGGTTGAGCTGTCCGACGTCGATCGGGCCGTGCTCGACGGCGACGATGGGGGATTCCTGAAAGTCCACGTGAAAAAGGGCACCGACAAGATCCTTGGCGCGACGCTCGTGGCCGGCCATGCCGGTGAGATGATCTCCGAGATCACGTTGGCCATCGTCTCCGGCGCGGGGCTCGGCACGATTGCCAGGACGATCCACCCCTATCCGACGCAGGCCGAGGCCATCAAGAAAGCCGCCGACGCCTACAGCCGCACACGCCTGACGCCGGTCGTCAAGAAGATATTTGGCCTGCTGCTTCGGCTGCGGCGCTGATGAATATTCGGGCGTGTTTGGCGATTAAGCTACGTCAGCAGCGCCGCCTCGACCGTCAACCCCGGCCCGAACCCCATCGCAACACATGGCCGAGGCGCGTCTTCGCGCCACAGCTTGTCGAGGATGAACAGAACGGTCGGCGACGACATGTTGCCGCAGTCGGCCAGCACCTGCCGCGAGGCCGCCGTCGCTTCTGCCGCCAGTCCCAGGCTCGACTCGACCGCCC
>JAZGCX010000093.1:0-3439 GCA_036477175.1 Phycisphaeraceae bacterium | reverse complement strand
CAACCCGGTCATATGGTCCTGGTCAGTTGCCCGCCCGAACAGGGCCAGACCACCACCCTCTACAGCCTGGTGCAAAAGCACGATCCGTACATCCAAGGCGTCAACACCCTCGAAGACACCGTCGCCTTTGAGCTGGAGGGCGTCAGCCACCGGATGATCCCGTCCAACACCGACGCCGAGGTGGTCAACAACCAGTTGGGGGCGATTATCCGCAGCGACCCGCAGGTGGTCCTGCTCACCCGCTTCGCCAACGCCAGGACGGCGCGGCTGGCGGCGAAAGCGGCAGCCGAGGGCATCCGCTTTTACGTCGGCATGCGGAACCACGATACGTTCAGCACGCTCCGCGCCTGGTACAAGATCATCGCCAATCCCCAAGCCGCCGCCGCAGCACTGGGCGCGATCATGGCACAGCGACTGGTCCGCAAACTGTGCACCACCTGCCGCAGCCCTTACCGGCCCGATCCCGCCGCCCTCAAGAAGCTGAACCTGCCCCCGAACAAGGTCGAGTACCTGTACAAGAGGTCCGGCCAGGTAATCGTCGGCAGGAAACCGAGGACCTGCCCCGACTGCCACGGATTGGGCTACCGCGGCCGGATTGCCGTTTTCGAGGTCATGACGCTGGACGATACGGCCCGCGAGCTGGTCGCCGCCGGCCAGACCGAGACCTTACGCTCCCACCTGCGCAAGAGGAAGATGCTGTGGATGCAGGAAGCCGCCTTGGCCAAGGTCGTCGAGGGCGTCAGCGACATCAAAGAGATCACCCGCGCGCTCGCCGTCCGCGAACCCAGCAAAAAAGCCCGCACCAGCTCGGGGTCCGGCATCCCGGCCATCAAGGATTAAACAGATGGCCGATTGCCGATGGATGCCGGGGTCGCAGCGACCAACAATGAACACCCTCAGATTCAACGGTAAAATCAATCGCGGCGTAAGCAGCCAATGAACCGGCCATTGGAAATCGACAAACAACCATTGGCCATCGGAACCCGACAACCCGAAAGCGTCTCATGCTGGCAAACGTGCTGATCATCCTGTTCCTGGCACTGATGGCCTACTGGTGGGGGGTGCAGGGGTTCTTTAGCGCGCTGCTGCACCTGCTGCTGGTGATCGTGTGCGGCGCGATCGCGTTTGCGTTGTGGGAGCCGCTGGCCGAGGGCCTGCTGCTGCCGGCGATCGGCCAATTGGCCTGGGGGGTGGCGTTGCTCGGCCCGTTCGCACTGCTGCTGATCATCAGCCGCACCGTCATGGACATGCTCGTCCGCAAGAACGTGCAGTTCAGCCACCTGATCAACCTGATCTGCGGCGGCGTGTGTGGATTGCTCGCCGCCGTCCTCACCGCCGGGATCGTGCTGATCGGCCTGGGCTTTATGCCGCTGTCCGCGTCGCTGGCCGGCTACCAGCCCCTGGCCGTCAACGCCGATGGAACCGTCGGGCCCAATCCCGACAGCCGACTGTGGGTCCGCGTCGATCACCACGCGGCCGGCTTCTTCACACGGGTCTCCGGCGGCGCGTTCTACCCTTGGAGCGGCCACCCCATGACACTGTACCGGCCCGACCTGGCACACCAGGCCGCCCTGTTCCGAATGAGCAAGCACTACGACGAGAACGCCTCGCTGATCGCCACCCACGACAGTGTTCGCGTTGGGACTGTTTATGCCCATGAAACACCGCTTGAAGGACTGCCTGCCCCCGTCGCCGAGGCGCTGAACCGTCAAGGCATCCGCAATGCCGGCAAACGCATTGTGATCGTCGACACCGAATGGCAAAAAAAACAGGACGGCACGTTCGATTCCAACACCCTGCGAATCGCCCCCACCCAGATTCGGTTGATCACTCACGCCACCCAACGCGGCCACACCGTCGCGCATCTGCATCCTCCCGTCGGGTTTGCCCGCACGATCAGCCGGCCCAAAACCGCTAACGAAGCTGAACAGGCCCCCGACCCGCGCCGGTTCACACCGATTGACAACGGCCAGGTCGCAGCCAACGACAACCGGCCGCAGCAGAAAATTGCATGGGTGTTCGTCGTGCCGACCGCAGACAACGAAACACCCAGGTTCATCCAACTGCGCAGCCTGCGCTTTGACCTGCCCAAGTCAATGAACACCGAACCCGCCGCCGTCATCGCTGCGATCGGCGCGATGCAGGTCGAACAAAAGGTCCAACCCGACCAACCGCTGCCTTCGACCGTCGGAACCGTCGGCCGGCGCAGGGGGAGTGGACCGCCTGCCGGTCACAAGGCTGAGCGCATCGTCCGCACCGACACGCTGCCCAGGAGCTTCAGCAAGAACCGCGCCTCCGGGTTCCGTTTCGTCAACAGCGCCGTCCACAGCGGTTCCCAACAGGTGCCCCCGACCGAGGGCCACATCGGACAGAAGACCAAAGTCGATAGCGTCTATCACAGTGACGATTTCGACATGGTCCGCCTCCAGGTCGAAAAAGACTTGGCGATGTCAACGCTCGGAGCAGCGATCACCGCCGCCAAAGCGCTCCAGCCCATCTGGCTCGAAGATAACTTCGGCGACAAGTGGTACCCGCTGGGCTACGTCCTGCTCAAGGACAACGGCACCCAACGCGTCAACATCGACCCGGACAACCCCATCATGCACGCCAAACAGCTCCCCTTCTGGGACATGGGCGCCAACGACGAAATGTACCTCTACTTCGCCGTGCGAAAAGGCATCACCATCACTTCCTATAACATCGGCCAGTCCGACAGGTATCCGTGTAACCTGGTGATCCCCGATTAAGTGCAAAGTGCACGAGCAGTCACTTTGCACCTTTCACTTTGCATTTTGCACCATGTTCCCATGAACCTCTCCGGTAAGCGCGTCATCGTCATGGGTCTTGGCCGATTCGGCGGCGGCGCAGGCGCAGCACGCTTTTGCGCTCAACGCGGCGCCAACGTGCTCGTTACCGATCTGGCCGGCCGCGACCAACTGGCGCAAAGCCTGACGCAACTGCAAGACCTGCCCATCGAATACCGCCTCGGTGAACACCGCGAATGTGACTTCACCACAGCCGACCTGATCGTCGTCAATCCGGCCATCAATCCGCGCAACAACCCCTACCTGCACGCTGCCGCCAGGGCCCGCATCCCCACCACCAGCGAAATCCGACTCCTGGTCGCCCACCTGCCCGACCGCCGACGCACCATCGGCGTCACCGGCACCGCCGGCAAATCCACCGTCGTCGCCATGATCGGACACATCCTGCGCCAAGCCGTCGGCCCGGACCGCGTCCACGTCGGCAGCAACATCGGCGGATCATTGCTTGACAAACTCCCCGCGATCCAAAACGACCACTGGATCGTGCTGGAACTTTCCAGCTTCATGCTCGACAGCCTTGACCAGGACGCCTGGTCGCCGGGCACCGCCGTCGTGACCAACTTCGCGCCCAATCACCTCGACTGGCACGGCCGGGTCGAAGATTACACCACAGC
>JAZGCX010000092.1:0-2852 GCA_036477175.1 Phycisphaeraceae bacterium | reverse complement strand
GTGGTACCGCGCCCCCCAGTCGATCAGCACGATGCCCCCGCGCTTCACCTTTGTCGCGCCCGGCAGTACGTGCGGCAAACTGGCGTTGGCGCCCGCGGCGACGATCGTCGCAAAACACGCACCGTCTGCGCCGAGCACCCGCATCTCATATTCGAGCATCGCGGCGATCTGCTGTTCGGTCAGCCACGACCTGATCTTCTTCATGACACGGCGGAACGCCTCCTGCTGGATCGCACCGGCCTGTCGGATTGCCACGACTTCCGCCTTGTCCTTGATCGCCCGCTGTTTGATCAAGCCGTCGTCCACCGCTGTGATCCGCCTGCGACCCAGTTTCTTTTCGAGCACTTTTCGCAGCGCGATCGTGACGTGCGCCGATTGCAGCGCGATGCGTCGCAGACCCAACCGTTCGTTGACGGCCACCAGCTCATCGCTCAGCCCCTTTTTTCGCATGTGGGCGACGGCGTGGGGCGCTTCGCGCTGGATCTGCTGCTCGAACCGACCGTCGCTGATGAGGTGGACCTTGCTCGACCGGGCCAACACCAGCGCCCAACTGTCGTCGCCGATGAAGCCGGTCAAATACCGGATATCCCGCGGATTTGTGACCAGCAGTCCATCGGCACGCCATTGGCGGATGCGCTTCCGCAACGTCTTGAGCCGCTTGCGGAGGTGCAGCGGTTCATTGACGCGATGTCTTCGGCGAACGGATCGGCTGGCCATGGCGTCGGCGATCACTTAATCCCTGTAGACGGCATCGGGGTCGAAGGCCCGCTGCTCGACGAACTTCAGCGCCTCACCGCCGTCAATGGCGCGGTAGAAGCAAGTGGTGTAGCCGACATGGCAGGCCGGACCGTGGCTCCTGCACCGCAGCAGCACGACGTCCTGATCGCAATCGACGCGGGCTTCGACCACCTCCTGGAAGTGGCCGGAGCTTTCGCCTTTAACCCAGACCTTGCCTTTGCTGCGTGAATAGAACGTGGCCTTGCGGGTTTCGAGGGTCTGCCGCAGAGCGGCCTCGTTCATCCAGGCCACCATCAGCACCTGGCCGGTGTCGCTGTCCTGCACGATGGCGGGCACGAGCCCCTGGCCGTTAAACTGGAGGTCGAGCCTGGTGCCGGTTTCTCGCTGAGTGTCGGTCATCGTTGCACTCCGTTCTGGGCGGCTGGATTATATCGGCCCCATTCAGGAACGGGACCGGTCGGGTCGAATGATCCGGCCGATGTGTCTATACTCGTGCACACCGGACGAGCTTTGGGCCACCAACCGCGAAGGAACTGCGATGTCAGAAAAAGGCGAATCGCCGAAGATTCACGTGGACGCCGACTGGAAGGCCCAGGCCCAGGCGGAGAAGCAGAAGCTGGCCGAACAGGCCAAGGCCGCTGAACAAGCAGGCGACACGGCGACCGGTGCCGCAGGCCTGCCCCCCGCCACGTTCGAGACGCTTCTCAGCACCATGGTCACCCAGGCCCTGTTCGCCATGGGCGCGATCCCCGACCCACGCACCGGCCAACGAACACAGCATCTGGACCTGGCCCGACACCACATCGACATGCTCGGCGTCATCGAACAGAAGACCAAAGGCAACCTCACGGATGACGAAGAAAAAACGCTTGCCCAAACCGTCTATGAACTGCGATCGCGCTATATCCAGATGTCCTCGATCGGACGGAATGTATAGAGAACAAATGTCGAGTGACGAATGACGAAACAGCAATCATGAGCCGCGACGAGCGGACGCCGGATTGGTCATTGGGACTTCATTCGTCATTCGACATTCGTCATTCCACCCCGACCTTGCCCCATGACGCAAGTCCACACGACGCCCCCGCCCCCCGTTGTCCCCACCATTGTGGGCCGTCATCACTTCCTGCTCCGCCGACTGCACTCGCTGTCGGGCATTGTGCCGGTGGGCGTGTTCCTGTGCGAGCACCTGTTGACCAACGCCCAGATTCTTCGCGGCCCCGAGCACTTCGACCATGATGTCCTCTTCATTCGCTCGCTGCCGGCACTGCGGCTGATCGAAATTTTCGGCATCTGGCTGCCCATCGCATTCCATGCCGCGCTTGGCGTCGTTTACACCTTCACCGGCCGACCGAACATGCCGAACTACCCCTATCAGGGCAACGTTCGCTATAGCCTCCAGCGCGTCACCGGCATAATTGCCCTGATTTTCATCTTCCTGCACATGTGGACGGTGCAGTGGGGGCTGCCGATCGGAAGCTGGCACACGCCGTTCGACCCGGAACATCCGACACGCTCCACTGCGGCCGCACTCCAGTTTGCCTGGTGGGTCGCGCCGTTGTACGTCCTCGGCATACTCAGTTGCGTGTACCACTTCGCCAACGGGCTATGGACCGCGGCCATCACCTGGGGCCTGACCATCAGCACCAACGCCCAGCGCCGCTGGGGCTACATTTGCATCGTCCTCGGCCTGGCGCTGGCGATCCTGGGCCTGGGCGCAATCCAAGGGTTCCGGACATACGACATCAACGGCGACGAATCCGTCACCGCACAGGTCGACCAAAACCATGACATCACCAGTCATAGGGAATGATTAAGAGAAGGGGTTTGCCCCGCGCGCTGATCCGACAAGGTCCAACGAATGCCATCCAACCAACCACGAGTCATTGTCATCGGCGGCGGCCTGGCGGGGCTGGCCGCGGCCGTTCGCGTCGCCGAGGCTGACCTGCCCGTGGACCTGTTCTCGATGGTCCCCGTCAAACGCTCCCACAGCGTCTGCGCCCAGGGCGGCATCAACGCCTGCAACGAGGTCGCCCGGCAGCAGGGCTACTCCGAATGGACGCACATGGACGAAACGCTCTACGGCGGCGACTTCCTCCAGCATCAACCGCCGG
>JAZGCX010000091.1:0-4239 GCA_036477175.1 Phycisphaeraceae bacterium | reverse complement strand
TTTCCAGGCGTCAGACGATATGTCGTAAGTGCTTGTCATATAAGCGAGGGTGACGGGACTCGAACCCGCAACCTTCGGATCGACAATCCGATGCTCTAACCAATTGAGCTACACCCCCAGGGCGCTGCGGTGCGGCCGTTTGCCACGATCACCACATATTAGATCGGGCCGTTGCATTGTCAATACCCTGCCTACTCGACCTGGCTCAGCTTGATCGGACAGCGGGATCGGGCCGACTCGATCGCCGCGTGCAGCACACGCTGCGTTTCGTAGGCGTCGGCAAAATCGGGCAGCGGGACGACGGGCTTGCGGCCCCCGATCACGTTCACCATGTCGGCGACCTGGTTGACGAAGCTGTGCTCGTAGCCAAGGACGTGGGCGTCGGGCCACCAGGCGTCGGCATAGGGATGGCCGTCGGCGCCGCGGGTGACGTTGATCGTGGACCAGCCCTGCACCTGACCGTCAAGCGTGGCGTCGTACCACTGCAGTTCGTTCATCCGCTCGAAGTCGAAGCGGAGCGCCCCTTTTTCGCCATGGATCTCGATGCGATTACGGTTTTTGTCGCCGGTGGCGAGCCGTGTGGCCTCGAAGCTGGCAACGGCTCCCTTTTTGAACCGGGCCAGAAACAGGACGGCATCATCGACAGTGCTGCGACCTTTTCGTTTGCTGCCTCCACCCCCGCCCCCGGAGGTGATGACGTCGCGCTGTTTGATGAACGTCTGTTCGATCGCGCCGACGACCTCGGTGATCTCGTCACCGGTGATGAAGCGGGCCAGGTCGATGATGTGGGCATTGAGGTCGCCGTGGGCGCCGGAGCCGGCGAGTTGGGCCTGGAACCGCCACAGCAGCGGCGTGGTCGGTCCGCCCCAGTCCTGAAGATAGGCGGCGCGGATGTGGTAGATGCGCCCGAGCTTGCCGGCCTTGACGATCCTGTGCGCCAGCGCCACGGCGGGACAGCGGCGGTAGTTGTACCAGACAAATGTTTTGCACCGCTTGGCCTTGCGGGCGGCTTTGAGCATGTCGCGCGCGTCGTCGAGCGTGCCGGCCAGGGGTTTCTCGCACGCCACGTGCTTGCCGGCCTCCAGGGCGGCGATCGACTGCTCCCGGTGCAGATGGTTGGGCGTGGCGACGTCCACCAGATCAATCTCGGGGTTCGTCACCGCCTGTCGCCAGTCGGTGGTCCAGTGGCGCCAACCCCACCGAGAGGCGAACTTTTTCAGGTCCGCCGCATCGCGTGCCGCGACCGTGTGCATCACCGGCTGGTGCGGCAGGTCGAAGAACTTGGCCGCTTTGAGATAGGCGTTGGAGTGTGCCCGGCCCATGAACTTTGAGCCGACCAGGGCGACGTTGAGCGGCTTGGCGGCCATTGCCGACACCTCTCGATCAAAGTCCCTTTGAAGGGCCATGCGACACTAGGTTCTGTCTGCAAAATCCCGTGTGCCACGGCACCCAGGCAAGTCGCTCGGCTGGTTTCCACCCGCGGCTGGTGAGCCGTCAACAACGCCATAATAAGTCAGGGCGACTCGGCCGGGGCGGGGTTGTCGGCAAGCGAGCGATGGAAGCCTTCAAGTGTTTTGAGCCGCGCCTCGTTTTCGGCCAGCAGGGACTCGAGTTCGACCCTGACCGGTTCGTCGGAGCCGGCGTGGTTGATCGCGCGGCGGTAGGCGGCGATTTGCTGCCGCATCTCTTCGATCAGCTTGGGCAGCAGAAAGTCGATACCGACGTAGTGGTAGTTGGCAACGACGGGTGAGAACGGCCGGGGCCGCGGCGGCAGCTTCAGGCTTTCCTGCAAGGCTGACAGACGCTGGGCGTGCTGCTCGCTCACGTCGGCCATGCGCTTAAGCTCGTCCCAGATGCGATAGGTCGCCGGCGTCACGTAGGGCGTGGCCGTCTCCAGGTGGCGAACCAGGCTCCGCGTTTCGGTCGCCAGCAGCAGGCCCAATTCGTCGGCAAGTCCCTGATATTGTTGCATCGTCGTGTCTCTGCACGGTGCGGTGCGATGCGATGCGCGCCGCCGAACGGGCCGATGGGTCAGGGTGTGGCGGTAGTGGCGGCGTCGGCCAGCGGCGCCACAGCGGTCGGCGACGCCAGGACCCCGTACGGCGTGGTCAATTGGCCGGCCATGTTCGGCAGCAGCCCCGTCCACAACAGCACCACGGCGCAGATCACCAGCATCGCCAGCGCCGGCGCGTGGAGCACGAAGCTCGGCCTCTGCTCGGTATCGGGCGTGAGGTACATGTAGATCACCGGCCGCATGTAGTAGTACAGACTCAGCAGCGTGTTGATCAGCAACACCGCGACCAACACAAGCCCGGCGGTCTTGCCCGCGGTCACCATGCCGCTCATCAGGTATATCTTTCCCATAAACCCGCCGAGGCCCGGCATGCCGAACAGGCTTAACAGGAACATGCTGAGCAAGACCGCCAGCAACGGTGAGCGCGATCTCATGCCGGCGTATTCGGTGATGTCTTCGGTGCCGGTCTGCCGGGCGATCACCGCGGCAACGGTAAAAGCACCCAGGTTCATGAACGAGTAGATCAGCAGGTAGAACAGGATGACGCCGGCCACGCTCCTGATTTCCGGCACGCCGGGGGCCACGGCAATGACGGACGCGGTCATGATCATGTACCCGGAGTGGGCGATGGAGCTGTAGGCCAGCAGGCGTTTGATGTTGGTCTGGTGCAGGGCGACGAGGTTGCCCCAGGTGGCGGTGATCGCGCCGAGAACACCCACGCCGACCATCAGGCCCACGTGCGAGCCGGTCGCGCCGAACGCGGCGAGCACACGCACGAGCAGGCACACCGCCGCGCCCTTGGACGCCACCGAAAGGAAGGTCGTCACCTCGATCGGCGCGCCCTGGAAGACGTCAGGGCACCAGAAGTGCATCGGCACCGCGCTGAGCTTGAACGCAATCCCGGCAAACATCGCCAGCAGACCCACGGCCAGCAACGGCGACATGTTGCTCGACGCGGCGGCGATCGGCGCCAGGCCCAGTGAACCGGTGGTGCCGTAGATCAACGACATACCGTAGATCATCACCGCGCTGGAGGCGGCGCCGAAGATGACGTACTTGAGCGACCCTTCGGTGGCGAGCGGGTGGCGTTTGCGGAAGCCGGCGAGGGCGAAGCTGGGCAGCGACGCCGACTCGGTGGCCACGAAGATCGCCAGCAGGTTGTTGGCCGAGGCCATCAGCGCCATGCCGAACGTCGCACCCAACAGCAGGCACATGAAGTCGGGCACGTCCAGCACGTTGGTCTGGTCGCGCGTGACAATCAGCCACTGCACCACGATAAACATGGTGAAAAGCAGCAGCAGGACCTTGAAGACCTGGCTGAACGGATCAATGGCGAGCATGCCTGAGAAAACGACCTCGGACCGCCCGATGGTCGGCAGCGCCGTGACCAGGGCCGCGCCCAGGCCGGCCAACGCCACCACGGCGAAGGTCATGGCGTCCTTGCGCCGCACGAACGGGACGAGGATCACCGCGCACATCCCGCCGACCAGCCAGATCTCGGGCATGACCAGGCGAGCATCACTCCACAGAAGTTTCAAGAAGTCGTCGCTGCCAAGTTCCACGGTTGATTCCAACTGGTTGTGTTGATCCGGAGATTCACGGACTCAGGTCCGGGTCTGTCCGGGCTCTTCTTTTCTGCTCTGCCGTCGCTTAACCGCCCAGGGCAAGGGCGCCGGCAATGGTGCTGTAAATCCCGTTAAAGGTCGGCCCGGTCGTGTGAAAGACCAACCAGGGCACGAGCCCGAAGACCAGCGCGGCGATGCCGAGCGTGCCCATCACGACGTACTCGCGGCCGCTGACGGGCGTATAGTCGCTGTACTCGGGCTTGGGCGGGCCCATGTACACGCGCTGGAACATCCAGAGGATGTAGCCGGCGGTGAGGATCACGCCGGTCGAGGCAAGGATGCCGAAGGTATAAACCAGACCAACCTGCCCATTGGCAATGACATTGGCGTTGCCCGCTGCCGCGAAGGTGCCCAGCAGGACCATGATCTCGCCGATGAAGCCGCACAGCCCGGGCAAGCCCATGGCGGCAAAGAAGCCCAGCAGCGACCAACCGCCGTAACCGGGCCATTTCAGCCACAACCCGCCGAACCGATCCAGGTCGCGGTGGTGGGCCCGGTCATACACCACGCCGACGAGGAAGAACATCATCGCGCTGGTGATGCCGTGGGCGATCATCTGGAAGTAGGCCCCGTCGAAACCGGTGCGGGTCAGCACGGCGA
>JAZGCX010000090.1:0-15309 GCA_036477175.1 Phycisphaeraceae bacterium | reverse complement strand
GGCTGAGTACGAATCACCATGGCCGTCATCAAGAGCCCAAACGCCGAAACGTTTCTCAAAGACGCCGTCTCCCTGGACCTTGGGGACCTGTCGCGCCAGGCCGCACGCCTCCGCGCCGCCGCCGAGGCCAAGGCCGCTCAGATCATCGCCGCCGCCGAGGCCGAAGCCGCTCGGCTGACCGAGACCGCCTCGGCCAAGGGGTTCGACGAGGGCCACGCCCGGGGCCTCGAGCAGGGCATCGGCGAGGGCAGCACCCGGGGCCGTGCCGAGGCGCTCGAAAAATCCGCCGAGCAATTCGAGCAGATTCAGCAGGTCTGGGGCGACACCGTCCAACAGCTCGAGGCCGACCGCGCCGACATCCACCGGCAGGCTCGAACTGCGGTGCTCGATCTGGCGATTCACATGGCAGAGAAACTCGTTCGCCGGATCATCGAAGTGGACCGGACCGTCGTGATCGACCAGGTCGCCCAGGCGCTGAGCTATGTGCTGCGGCCGGTCGACGTGACCGTTCGTATCTGCCCCGACGATCGGCGCGTCCTCGAAGAAGCGATGCCCGATCTGCTTAACAGCTTCAGCCACCTCGAGCACGTGCAACTCGTTGATGACCCGGCGATCAGCTCCGGCGGCTGTGTCGTGACGTACGGACAGGGCCGGATCGACGCCACCATCGAAACGCAGCTTGAACGCGTGATCGAACTGATGCGGCCCCAAAACGAACAGGAACCGGAATCATAAATCCGAAATCTGAAATCCGAAGCCCGAAACCGAAGGTCCGCGAAGCGAAATCCTTATGATCCTCGCCGACAAGATTAATCTGATCGACCAGGCTGCGTCGCTCGAATTGCAGGGCACCGTGGCGGAGGTGCGCGGTCTGGCGGTGCGCGTGGCCGACCTGCCGGTGCCGATCGGCTCGATGGTCCGCATCGTTCCCAAGCACGGCCGCGGCGGCGGACTCGACGGGGAAGTCGTCGGCTTTGACCGTGACCAGACCATCATCATGCCGTTGGGCTCGACCGCAGGCGTCGGGCGTGGCGATCCGGTCGTCGCGGAGCAGTTCGCCCGGTTGGTCTGGATTGGCGACGGTGTGCTGGGTCGGGTGCTCGACGGTCTGGGTCGTCCGATCGACGGCAGGGGCCCTGTGGCGGACACCGCGCCCCGCCCGCTGGTGCCGCCGCCGGTGGACCCGCTTGACCGCCCGCTGATCGACACCCCGCTGGCCACCGGCATCCGTGCGATCGATGCGCTGATCAGCGTTGGTCGCGGTCAGCGCGTCGGCGTCTTTTCCGCCCCCGGCCTCGGCAAGAGCACGCTGCTGGGCATGATGGCCAGACACACCACCGCCGACGTGAGCGTCATCGCCCTCGTCGGCGAGCGCGGCCGGGAAGTGCGTGACTTCATCGAGAATCATCTCGGCGAGCGTGGCATCGAAAGATGCGCCGTCGTCTGTGCGACCGCCGACGAGCCGGCGCTGCTGCGGATCCGGGCGGCGATGGTCGCCACTGCCATCGCCGAGTTCTTCCGCGATCAGGGCAAAGACGTGCTGCTGATCATGGACTCGGTGACACGGCTGTGTCAGGCGCAGCGTCAGGTGGGACTGGCCGCGGGTGAGCCGCCGGCAACCAAGGGGTATCCACCCAGCGTGTTCGCCATGCTGCCATCCTTGCTCGAACGCTCCGGTCGAACCGGCAAGGGCTCGATCACCGGGTTCTATGCGGTGCTCGTCGAAGGCGACGATCTGAACGAGCCGATCTCCGACGCCACCCGCGGGATCCTCGACGGCCACATCCTGCTCACTCAGAACCTGGTCTCGCGGGGTCACTGGCCCGCGATCGACGTGCTCGGGTCAATCAGCCGCGTCACGCCCGACGTTATTGATCCGGACCACGACGCCGCACGCCGCGAGGTGCTCCGGCTGGTCAGCGCGTACCAGCAGGTGGAAGACCTGCTGAATATCGGCGCCTACGCCACCGGCAGCAACAACGAGTTTGACCTGGCCATCACCTGCAAGCCCGTGATCGATCTACTGCTCCAGCAGGGCCGCAATGAATCCGTAGGCAAGGGCGACTTTGCGTCGGCACGAAAACTGCTGCTTGCCCTGACTCAGCAGATTCAAACCGCCAAGCAGCAGCTTCAAAAGCCGCAGAAACGGGCCATGACCGTGTAACCGCCTGGGGTGTGCGCGCCTCAGGCCCCAAGCCTTGAGACTGACCGATGCCAAAGTTCACTTTCAAGCTCGAGCCGGTGCTCAAACAACGCCGCCGCAACGAAGACCAGCGGCAGCGCGACCTGGCCAAGCTGCTGCGCCGCCGGATGATCCTCGAGGGCCAGATCCGACAGATGCAGCAGACGATCACCGAATCGAAGCGGCAGCTCGGCGGCGCCCTATGTGGCAAGGTGGCGTTGGACCGCGTGGGCCAGTTCGCACGCTACAGCGGCCAGGTCACGCAACGCGCCCACGCGATCGTCGGCGAGTTGGCCAAGCTCGAGAACCAGATCCAAACCGCGCGCGCCGTCCTGCTTGAGGCCACACGCAAGCGAAAGGCACTGGAATTGCTGCGAAATCGCCAGTTCGCGCGGTGGAAGCAGCAGCAGCAGCGCCGCGAGGACGCCCGGCTCGACGAATTGAACGTCCAGCGATACGCCAGAAGCATGATGTTGGGGGTGTATGAATGAGAACGGTTTGGACGGTCTTTAGCCTGACGCTGGTGATCAACCTGGTGCTGCTGCTGGGCTTCGTGGGCTACCTGCACGCCAGCGACAGGCTGAGTAAAGAGCGTCTCCGCGCCGCGACAGCGATCTTTCGGCTGACGTTCCAGCAGCAGCAGCTTGCCGAGGCTGATGCCGTGCGCCTCGCCGACGAACGACAGCGACAGGCCGAGGGAGTGGCGCGGCTCCAAGCGGTGTCCGCAGGTCCGCTGACGCTGGCTGAACGGCTTGATGCCGAGAGGCAGACGAGCGACGTTGCGATGGAGCGGCTCAACCGGATGCGACGCACCAAGTCCGACCTCGAGGCCTACTTCAACCGCGTCCAGGCCGACGTTCAGAAGCAGCGAGCGCAACTGAACAGCCGACAGCAGGACTTGCAGCAGACACTGGAACGCGAGGCCACACGCAGGGACGACCAGGACTTTCAACGCGCGGTCAAGATGTACGAACAGATCAAGCCTAAGCAGGCCAAACAGATGTTTCAGAATCTGATCGCACAGCAGAAGACCGATCAGGTGGTCCAATATCTGGCGGCGATGCAGCTGCGTAAGGCCGCCGCCGTGCTCAAGGAGTTCAAGACAGTCGATGAGATCGATCAGGCGACCGAGCTGATCCAGCGGCTGCGTGAACGGGGGGTCGACCCGATACCGGCTGACGCACAGCTTGCAGGGAGTGCACCATGACGATCGATCCGATTCAATTGATGCGCATCGATGCGCCGTCTCCGAGGCCCAGCGCGGTAAACACCGTGGACCAGCATCGGTTTGAACTGACGTTGGCAGACGCCGACGCCCGCGTTGCCTCTGCACCGGCGGCAAAGCATACCGACGGGTCACGGCGGTCCGACGATCAGGCCACATCCGTCGGGCGGGATGGGCATGACCGCACCCGCGATTCGGCGCATCGGACAACTGCCGACGCCGCTGAACCCGCTGTGCACGATGATGCCCCCGGTGCCGACGCCGCTGAACCCGCTACGCGCGATGATGCCCCCGGTGCCGACGCCGACGCTGACGCCGCGCCCGACGAAACCGCCGAGCAGGATGTGCCGGATCACGGTGTCGAGACGGTCGAGCACGAGCAAGGCTCCGACGCGCAACGCGAATCACAAGAGGTGACCGACGAGACCGGTGAAGCGCAGCTCGCCGAGGTGGCGGCCCGGGCGGCGGCGGCGCTGAATGATGTTGCCGTCGAGTCACCCGTGGCCGATCCGCAGCCCGGTGAAACGGGGCCGGTCCAGACACCCGATGTCGTTGCCGGCGTGCCTGCCGACGGGGTCGAGGCGGCGAACGTCAACGTCCAACAATCGCCCCAGGCACAAGATCAACCGATTCATGGCGCCCACCCGGCGACCCTTGAAGCGCAGCAGCCTGACGTGCTCTCGCCGATTCAGCAATCCGGCGGTGGTGCCGCCACCGGTTTCGGCGAGCAGATGGCAGGCGATTTACAACGCGACGCTGACAGTGCGGCGACGACTGCGCCGACACCGGTCGTTGTGCAGCCGGAAACGACAGATACAACCGCCGGGCCGACCAGTGTCGCGGTGGAACCGGTAACTCCCCCCGGCGCCCCTCCGAGCGCCTCGCCATTCCTGTCACAATTGCCATCGCCGATGGCCTCACCATCCGCCTCACCACCGGCGGCACCCGCCGTATCGGAGATTGACGTGCCGTTGCCGAATGTTGACGCCGGCGGCGACCCGGCGAACCTGGCGCGGGTGGTGCGGGGGCTCCGCGGGGCGGTGAATCAGAGCGGCGGGTCGGTGACGCTGCGGCTGCAGCCGCCGGAGATGGGCTTCGTGCGGATCCAGATGGAACTGCACAACGGCACGGTCAACGCGACGCTGCACAGCGAGCACGCGTCGGTCCGCACGCTGCTGTCGCAGCACCTGGCGCAGTTGCGTCACGCACTGGAAAACCAGGGACTGTCCGTCGAGCGATTGCACGTGCAGTCGCTGTCATCGTCGCAGCACCCGTCGGGTGCGGACCAGCACGACGACAGCTTCCGCCACGCCCCGGACGGCCGCAGCCGCGGCGAGTATGCCGGCCGGCACGGCGCTTCAGACCGCCAGGGCGAGTCGGGTGATCGCGAGCGGTCCGACAGTTTCGAGCAAGCGCTGCTCAATGAGGTGGCATGACCAGGTGCGCTGAACCGTCAGCGACTTCTGAAAGGAGTGCACGAAATGTTAGCAGGTGCGATCACGGCGGCGGCCGCGACGGCTGCACCAGCGGGCAACCGGTTTGCCGAGCTGAGCAGCGACGACTTCATCCGCGTCATGCTCAGTGAGTTGCAGAACCAGGACCCGTTCGCGCCGAGTGATTCGGCGGCGCTGCTGGAACAGCTCAGCAGTCTGAGGAACATCGAGTCGCAACTGTCGTTGCAGAAGCAGATTGAAAGCCTGGTGTTGCAGAACCAGATCGCCCAGGCCAGCGCTCTGATTGGCATGTTGGTTCGCGGTTTGGACGACGGTAATGACGCGGTTGAGGGTCTTGTGACCTCGGTGCGTGTGCAGGGCGGCCGGGCGTTTCTGGAACTGGACACGGGCCAGACGCTGCGAGCGGACCGTGTGACCGAGATCCGTGAACCGGTTTGATTTGAGGTGACCACGATGGCGAGCGGATCAGAATTGCTGCGGATGCTTGAGCCGGCGGTTCGGCCGGGCGGATTGCCCAGCCCCGCCAGGCCCGTGTCGCGCCCGATCGAGTCGCAGCGTTTTGACCAGCTATTAGACCAAGCCCGACAGGTCCGTTCGGCGGAGCCGATCGATCCCGGCACGGGTGTGCCGGTCGAGGCGACAGCCCGGCCGGCTTTGGGCCTGCTCCCGTTGGGGCGGGTCAACTGGATCGAGAACGCGTCGTTGCGGCAGGGCCTCGGATCGCCAAGTCACGCGATCCGGACCCCTACCGGCTGATGACGCGTGACGGGTGAGCCCGGCAGGTGGGCGCGGGCCCCGAACGACTCCGCTGTGTGGCGGACTGACCTAATAGGAGTTTTGACATGGGACTGACGACAGCGCTTTACACCGCATTGAGCGGCCTGACCACCAACGCGACGCTGCTGAGCGTGGCGGGCAACAACATTTCCAACATCAACACGACCGGCTTTAAGGCCAGCCGGATGACGTTCGAGACGCAGATCCTGCAGAACCTCAGCCCGGCCTCGGCGCCGACATCCAACCTGGGCGGGACGAATCCGGCACAGATCGGGCTGGGCGCCCGGGAGGGCACGATCACCCGTGATTTCAGTAACGGGTCGCTCCAATTGACCGGCGTCAGCACCGACATGGCCATCGAGGGCAACGGCTTTTTCGTGGTGGACGTCGCCGGCGTGCGGCGGTTCACCCGGGTCGGGGCGTTCACACTCGATAGTAACTTCAACCTGGTGAACCCCGATGGCGGGCTGGTCCAGGGGTTCGCGGTGGACGATGACTTCAACGTCATTGAGGGCGTGGTCGGCAACGTGCTCATTCCCGTGGGGATCCTCACGTTGGCCGAGGCGACTTCCCTGGTGAGATTCACGGGCAACCTCAACTCCGGCGGTGATGAGGCCACGATGGGGTCGATCACCACCAGCGACCCGCTGTACTCGGATGCGACGCAAACCACCGCGGCTGTGGCCGGCGACGCGCTCGCCACGCTGTTCGATAATACGGGCACGGCGCTGTTTGCCGTTGGCGACGTGATCACCGTCAGCGGGGCAACTAAGGGCGGCGCGACCCTGCCCGACAAGACGTTCGAGATCGGCCCGGCCAACACCACCGGCAGTGATGACTTCGGGACGACACTCCAGGACTTTATCGATTTTCTTGATGACATCATGGGCCTCGACACCGCCGCGAACCCGAGCGCCGGCATCGCCGTCAGCGGTGCCGGCGAGATCGTGGTCACCGGTAACACCGGCACCGTCAACAACATTGCGCTGGACACCGGCGACATCGTGGTGAATCAGACGACGACGCCGACCCTGCCTTTTGATTGGACGCAGACCCAGGACGCCGACGGCGAGTCCGTCCGCACGTCGTTCGTGGCGTTCGACAGTCTGGGCACGGCAATGACCATCGACATGAGCTTCGTGCTGGAAACCAAGGACAACACCGGCACCACCTGGCGGTTCTACATCCAGAGCGAAGACGACACCGACCTCGACCGCGTCCTGGGCAGCGGAACGGTTTCATTCGACACCGACGGCCAGTTCGCCACCGCCACCGCCGCGTCGCTCACGATCGACCGCAATAACACCGGGGCGGTGACACCGCAGACCATCAGTGTCAGCTTCGTCAACCCCGACGGGTCGATCTCGGCCCTCGAGTCGGTGACCAGTGTCGTGAACACACTGTCGCAGGACGGCTCGGCAATAGGGACACTCAGCGGCTTCACCATCAGTGAGGACGGCACGATCGTGGGCGTTTTCTCCAACAGCCTGCTGCGTGACCTGGGCAGGGTCGTGCTGGCCAAGTTCGCCAACCCCCAGGGGCTGGTGGAGGTCGGCGCGAACCTGTTCGACGTGACCGCCAACAGTGGCGACCCCCAGATCGTCAGTGCCGGCGCCGGCGGGGCCGGGCGGATTGTCGGTGGGGCGCTGGAGCTGTCCAACGTCGAGTTGAGTGAGCAGTTTATCAACCTGATCACCGCGACGACGGGTTTCAGCGCCAGCTCGCGGGTGCTGAGCACCAGTGACCGGCTGGTCCAGGAACTGCTTGCGGCGATCCGATAATCATTGTGGCCACTAACCACTAACCACTGGCCACTGACCACTAACTTCCCATGATCACCGTCACGCGACTCAACGGCAAGTCATTCGTGGTGAATGCGGAGTTGATCCGCACCGTGGAGGAGAATCCCGATACGACGATCACGCTGATCAACGGCGACCACATGATCGTGCGGGAATCGATGCGGCAGGTGATCGAACTGGCGGTGGCATATGGCCGATCGTTGCGGACGGTGCTGCCGCCAAGTTGAACGGGGTTCGCGGCCCCGCCGCGGCGGGGCCGACCGCCCGTCACCGTGAGGGCCCCCGGTCGCCGGCCCGTGGGCCGTGGGGAGTTGGCTAATCGTTGTCCGCCTGCCAGACCGATAAAACCACCGTGGGACGGCGCGGATCGCAGTAGAGGCACGCCATGGACCTGGGCACCGTATTTGGCTTCATCGGCACCTGGGTGCTGATCGTCTGGGCGATGTATGCCGGCGGCAACCTCAGCTACTTTGTCGACGCGCCCAGCATCATCATGGTCATCGGCGGGTCGGTCACCGTCCTGTTCTTCTGCTTTCCGGTAGGCGTGATGAAGGGCATCGCTTTGGTGCTCAAGAAGGGCTTCATTCACCGGCCTCAGTCGATCGACAAGCTGATCGAGGACCTGGTTTCGTTTGCCGAGATCGCCCGTCGCGACGGCATCCTCAGCCTGGAAAACAAGACCAAGGACATCGAAGACCAGTTCATCGTCCGCGGCATCCAGATGGCCGTGGACGGCACCGATCCGGAACTGATCGAACAGATCATGACCACCGAGCTGGACAACGTGATCGAACGCCACGCCGTCGGCAAGAGCATTCTCGACAACCTGGGTAAGTTTGCCCCGGCGTTCGGCATGATCGGCACGCTCGTGGGCCTGGTCCTGATGCTGCAGAACATGGATGACCCGTCGTCGATCGGTGCGGGCATGGCGGTGGCCATCCTGACCACCATGTACGGGGCGATCATCGCCAACGCGTTCGCCCTGCCCATGGCCGAACGGCTGGCGCGGCGATCAGCGGAAGAGGTCCTGTACAAAACCGTCATCATCAAGGGCGTCATGGCGATCCAGAGCGGCGACAACCCCCGGATCGTCGAGCAGAAACTTCGCACCTTCCTGCCGCCTTCACAGCACAAGGGCGATGACCGGGGCGCCGAGGCGGCGTAAGGAGAATTTCTGATTTTGCTTCGCGGACCTGCGGTTTCGCTTCGCGGACCTTCGGTTTCGCTTCGCGGACCTTCGGTTTCGCTTCGCGGACCTTCGGTTTCTGATTTCAAAATGCCCAACGCTGATCGGGCACGGGCCCGCTGAACGGCGTTCAATCATAAATCACAAATCATAAATCCCGATGGGTGACCGGCCATGGCCAAGAAATGCAAATGCCCGCCCCCAGGTGCGCCGCAGTGGGTCATGACCTACGGCGACATGATGTCGCTGCTGCTGGTGTTCTTCATCATGCTCGTGGCCCTGTCGGAGATCAAGGAAGAGGATAAGTACCGGGCCATTGTCGAGTCGGTTCAGAGGCACTTTGGCATGACCGGCGGGGCAGGCAAGATGCCTGTCGTGGATGACCCGAACATGTCCCTGATCGAGCGGCTGAAGGTCATCAGTCTCCGCCAGCAGCAGCACAGCGAGCGCGCCAGCACCGATGACCCCGGCATCGAGGGCCGCCAGACCACTGTCACCCGCATCCGCGAGTCAATGATGTTCGCCGTGGGCGGAAGAATTACGTTTGAGCCCGGATCTGCCGATTTATCAGACAGGGCCAGGCGGCAACTGCGGCAGGAGGTGGCGGAGCTGATCCGTGGCTACAACAACAAGATCGAGCTGCGGGGGCACGCCGCCTCGGATGAATTGGAACCCGACAGGCCGTACGAGGACCTGTGGTCCCTCAGTTACGCCCGCGCCAGAGCCGTGATGGATTATCTGATCAGCGATGAGATTGGTATCCGCTCCAACCGGATTCGCCTGGTCGCCAACGCCGACCGTGAACCGTTGGCCAAGAAGGTCTGGACGGTGCAGGGGACCGAGCCAAACCGCCGGGTGGAGATCCTCGTGAGCCAGGCGCTGGTGGAAGATTTCACCCGGCCTGAATTGTCACGATCAAACTAGCAGACCCGGCAATGAGGTGTACGCATTATGGCCCAAGAGAAAGACAAAGCACAGGCGGAGCGATTGAAATCCAAGTTCCCGCTTAAGACCCTGTTGATTATTAGCGGCGTGATGCTCATGGAGGCGCTGGCGATTCTGGGCGCGTTTATGCTGGCCGGCGGGCCCGCCGACGTGAAAGCGGACATCGGCGCCAAGGTGAAGCTCGAAGAGAGCGAGCTGCCGGTTGAAAAACTGGTTGTGACCGACCGGTTCCAAAACACCCGCCAGGGCAAGGCGTACCTGTACGATACGGAGATCTACATCGTTATCCGCAAGAAGCACGAAGCGCAGATCGACGGCCAACTGGATACCAAGGCCGCGCAGATCAGCACCGACATCGCCACGGTCTTCCGACGCGCCGAGCCGGCCCACCTGCTCGAGCCGACACTCGCGACGCTGACCCGGCAAATCCGCGCCGCGCTGGAGGAGCGGTTCGAGCTCGATGAAGACGGCAAGTCGATGATTGAACAGGTGCTGATCCGCAAATGCACCCGGTACGCTGCCGACCTGTGACCCCGGAGCCGACATCCACGCCGGGGGGCCCGGCACGGGTGCCGGGTGAACGCCAAAAACGCCAATGGATAAGAACGAACCAGACGCCGTGAACGAACCCGCCGCCGACTCCGCCGACTCCGCCGACGCCGAGCAGATGGTCCGCCAGGCCCTGGACGAGGCGCAGGCGTCGATGGACCAGATCAAGCAGGTTGCTGCTGACGGCGTGTTTCTGCCCGACTTTGACCTGTCGGGCGGCGACAGTATCGCCGGTGCGGGGATCGAGCTGCTCAGCGATGTCGATCTGTACGTGGAGATCGAACTGGGCCGCACCGAAATGCTTGTCGAGGATGTGCTCAAGCTCGCCGAAGGCAGTGTGGTGGAGCTGGACAAGCTGGCGGGCGATCCGGTGGACGTGTACGTGAACAAACGGTTGATTGCGCGGGGCGAGGTGCTCGTGCTCAACGACAACTTCTGCATTCGGATCAGTGAGATCGTCGCGAACCTCGAGGAACAGGCCGAGTCCGCCGCCGCTCAGGCCGAGTCCGTCGCCGCTCAGGCCGAGTCCGCCGCACAAGCGACGTAAGTGATCAGACACGACGCGCCGGAGGCGCGTCGCGGGTCGGCTGGCGGATCCAGTGCCGACCCATCAGGCCAGGGAGGGCCGACCAGTGCAACGATCCTGCCGCATCGGTTGTTGGTGTGCCGTCTTCATCGGGTGGCTGCTGGCCGCGCCCCATGCCGCGCCCGCCGAGATGGACCACGCGGCGGCTTCCGGCAGCGCACCACAACCGATCGTCTCCATCGCGGCGTTTGACGACCCGCTGGCTAATCTGGCCAGAGAACTGGTCGTCGAGCTGGGCCGCTCGGCTGATGTCGGCCCTGAGCCTCAGTCGAACGAGCCCGCCGCACACCCCGTCTCCATGCCTGCGGAGGCCGAACCGGTTGTTGAACCCCAGACGCCGCCGGCGTCGGATTCGCCTGCCCCTGCCCCAGTCGTTGTCTCGGCTGCGCCGCCTGCCGCAACGCACGATGCGGAGTCGGTCCCGGTGAACCGCGTTCCGCTGGGTGCGCCACGCCCGGCAACAGGCGACGCAAACACCACCACATCACCCTCGGCGTGGGCTGACCAGTCGTGGGTTCTCAAAACCGCGGCGGCCCTGGGCGTGGTGATCGGCCTGATCCTGCTGCTGCGCTTCGGCTGGTCCAGGCTCACCGGTCAGGCCCCCGCCGCTCGCAGCCCCGTCGTCGAGGTCCTTAGCCGAACCACCATCGCGCCGCGAAACCACGTGCTCCTGCTGCGCCTGGGCGACCGCATCATGGTCGTCGCCGATTCGGCCGCAGGACTCCGCACCCTGGCCAACATCGACGACCCCGAAGAGGTGGCGTCGCTGTTGACCGCCGTCACCGCCGCCAAGCCCAACAGCATCAGCCGCGGCTTCACCCACGTGCTCAACCGCTTTAACCGCGACTATACCGAGGACGATCGCCTGACCGACGAAGCCGCAGACATCGACGAATACCGCACCGATCGGGCCCGCGATCAACTCTCCAGCCTCTTGTCACAGGTCCGCACGATTGGTACGGCAGGGGGAAGGGAGGTCAGCCGGTGAGACAGGCCTTTCATTCCCACATCCGCCTCACACCCGTTCGCGGCTCGGTTGTTCAGTCGAGGGTCGGGGTGGCCGTCTGTTCCGTTCTCGTGGTGCTGCTGACACTTTCGGCCCCGGCAACGGCACAGACCGCAACGAGCGAAACGTCCACCGCGACACCCAACGATGTGCTGGACGTGACCAATCCCATCTCGATCATGCAGCACGCGACCCGTGCGGCCCCCTGGGCCGGCGACACCGCGGCCGGCGACGCGGCGCCCGGGGCCGGCCTCAGCGCCACGCTCTCAATCATCCTGCTGCTGACCATCCTGTCCATCGCGCCGTCGTTGTTGGTCATGACGACCAGCTTTACCCGCATCGTCGTTGTGCTGGCCCTGTTGCGACAGGCGATCGGCACCCAGTCCCTGCCGCCGTCGCAGGTGATCGTCGGCCTGGCGCTGTTCATGACCTTCCTGGTCATGGCGCCGACCTTCGACCGGATCAACGCCGAAGCGCTAACGCCGCTTCAGGACGGCACGATTGATCAGATCGAGGCTTGGCGCCGCGCCAAGCAGCCGCTGCGCCAGTTCATGTTCGATCAGATCGACTACGCGCAGAACTGGCCCGACGTGGAGATGATCCTCGCCTACCGCCAGGTCGAGCCCGATGCCGACGGCGTCTTCTACAAGGACCAGGTTGACATGCTCACGCTTATCCCCGCCTTCATGCTCAGCGAGTTGAAGGTGGCGTTCCTGATGGGGTTTCGGCTTTATCTGCCGTTTCTCATTGTGGACATGGTCGTGGCCAGCGTGTTGATCAGCATGGGCATGTTGATGCTGCCCCCCGTGCTGATCAGCCTGCCGTTCAAGCTGATGTTGTTCGTGCTGGTGGATGGTTGGCAACTGGTTGTGGGCAGCCTGTTGAGCAGCTTTTCCATACCCGGAGTCACAACTTAGCCGCTAGCCGCCAGCCGCACTGCAAAGCGCACGGCGAACCGCTAACAGCTCACGGCTGAAATGAAAGGAACCCACCCATGACCGTAGATCAGGCCGTCGATGTCGTCCGTGAGTCACTCAAGATGATGCTGATGCTCAGCGGTCCCATCCTGGGGGCGGCGCTGGTCATTGGACTGGTGGTCAGCGTGCTTCAGGCCGTTACACAGGTCCAGGAGCAGACGCTCAGCTTCGTCCCCAAGATCGTGGGCATGGGGATCGTGGCCATTCTCATGACGCCGTGGCTCACGATGATGATCCTGGATTTTGCCAGGCGCATGTTCACCGGCGGCTAGCCCCCGGAACCGGAACCCCTAACCCCTAACCCCAAACACTGCCTTGCCGATCAACGTCGAACCACTGCTGGCGCACGTTCCCGTCTGGCTGCTCGTGCTGTTCCGCCTCACGGGTATCTTCATCTTTGCGCCGGTGCTCGGCAGCCGCACCATCCCCGGTCAGATCAAAATCTTTCTCGCCTTGGCGCTCAGCTTCTGCATCTACCCCATGCTCTGGGCGCCCGCCTCGCCTTCGGCCGCGCTGCTGCGGCCCATACTCGAATCGGGTTTTTCGTCACTGTGGACGCTCGGCGCTGCCGTCGCGATGGAACTGGCGATCGGCCTGATCATCGGATTCGCCGCGAGCCTGCCGCTGATCGGGATTCAGCTCGGCGGCCGTGTCATGGATCAGCAGATGGGCCTGGGCCTGGCCGGTGTCTTAAACCCCGTCTTCGACGAGCAGACCGGCATCGTCAGCGAGTTCTACTTTATCCTGGCCCTGGTTCTGTTCGTCATCCTCGGCGGGCACCGCGTCATGCTGGCCATCCTCATCGGCAGCTTCAACAGTGTGCCGCTTGGTGGCCTGACGCCTGACGCCCACCTGGCGGACCTGCTGGTCGGACTGCTTCAGACGATGTATGAGCTGGCGTTCCGCGTCGCTGCGCCGCTGCTGTGCATCATCTTCCTCGAAACCATCGCGATGGGATTCATCGCCCGCACGGTCCCGCAGATGAACATCCTCAGCATCGGCTTTGCGCTGCGCGTCCTGATCGGCGCGATTGCCCTGATCGGCGCTATTGCCGCCCAGGCCAACGTCTTCGTCGAAGCGCTGCACCGAACCATGCAAGCGTTAGGGACCTTCTTCGGGATGTAGCCGCCGGACACTACGCCCGTGGATGGCCACGGATGGCCGTCCGCGGGCTTTGACCAAACCTGTGACCACCCACTGCTGACCGAACATGGCCGAAAACGAATTTGAAAAGACCGAAGCCCCCACCCCACGCCGACGCCAGGAAGCCCGGGAGGAAGGCAACGTCGCGCGGAGCACGGACCTGACGGCGGCCTGCGTCCTGTTGGGTGTGATCCTGTTGCTGCACCAACTCGGCCGCCACGTCCTCCTGGGTGGGCTCAAGACGACCGTCGAGGTCATGCTCCGCGGCGAGCACGCCGCCAACCTCACCCGCGCCGACGACCTCGGCCCGATGGCCGCCTTCGCCGGATGGCAACTGGTCGTGTTTGTCGGTCCGCTTCTGGTGGCGATTGCCGCCGTGGCCTTGCTGGCCAGCGTCTCGCAGGTCGGTTTCCTTCTCACCCTCAAACCGTTGCAGCCCCGGTTCAGCAAGTTGTCGCCGATCAAGGGCGTCAAGAACCTCGTCGGCGCCCGGGCGGTCATGCGCTTGGCGATGAGCATCGGCAAGATTGTGATCATTGCCGCCGTGTCAATCGCCGTGATTGTCAGCGACATACCACAAATCCTGCTGCTGCCCGGGATGGACGCGATCCCCGCCTTTGCCGCCGCCGCCTCGCTCGTGTTCAGCCTGGCGCTCAAGCTGGCGGCCCTGCTGCTGGTGCTGGCGCTACTCGATTACGCTTTCCAGCGTTGGCAGCGCGAACGCGAACTGAAGATGACCAAGCAGGAGGTCAAAGAGGAACTCAAACGCATGGAGGGCGACCCGCTGATCAAACACCGCCGCACCCGCGTGGCCAGGCAGTTGGCCCTGCAACGCATCGCACACACCGTGCCCACCGCCGACGTCGTCGTGACCAACCCCACGCACTACGCCGTCGCCATGCGGTACGAATCGGCAGCCATGACCGCGCCGAAGGTCGTGGCTAAGGGCGCCGACTTCCTGGCCATGCGCATCCGTCAGATCGCCATTGCCAACGGTGTTCCCCTGGTCGAGCGCAAAGACCTGGCCCGCGCCCTGTACACCACCGTCGAGGTTGGCCAGGAAGTGCCCCCGCAGTTTTACTCCGCTGTGGCCGAAATCCTCGCCTACGTCTACCGCCTCGGCGGCCGCAAATCCGCTTAGGAGTGTTTAGCCACAGATGAACACAAATGAACACAGATATTTGAATCAGTTGAGTGAACAAGTGATCGGCGCCGCCTTTGAGGTCAGCAATGTATTGGGGGTCGGTTTTCTTGAGAAGGTTTATGAAAAGGCGCTGCTGCATGAGTTGCGATTACGCGGTATGCAGGTCACCGCACAGCAACGGATAGAGGTGAATTACAAGAATGAATGCGTCGGCGAATATGTCGCTGACATCGTGGTGGACAATCGATTGATCGTTGAATTGAAGTGCGTTGATGCCATTGCACTAGAACACGTTGCACAGTGCCTCAACTATCTCAAGGCAACAGGGTTGCG
>JAZGCX010000009.1:0-8621 GCA_036477175.1 Phycisphaeraceae bacterium | reverse complement strand
GGTGTCCGTTGAAGTTATCGATCTCCGTGCGGCCCTTCGGAATGTCGCCGGACATCGAGCAGTAGGTGCGACGCAACGTCCGGGAGAAAGGCCAGGCCAGTGCCCTCGCGACAAGAGGCCAGCGGAGTATGCGGTCCACGGTGTCGGGGTGAAAGGGCCCCACCTGGCCCAAGGCAACGCGTGCCCCCTTGAGGATGCCGTAGTTCTCACGCAAGAGCGTGAAGAAGAGCCTCCGGGCCCGCCGATACGTCAGGAGCTGACCGTTATCCAGTCCGGCCACCGCCGCCAGCGGGCTGATGGCGGCGGTGTACATGAGCTTGGCGTACTTGTACGGCAGGACGTCGGGAACTCTCTTGACGTCAAAGCTGCCGTGTTGCTCCAGCACTCCGATGAGTCGGTCCACGCTGTCGGGCAGGGCGTGTTGATTGCTGGTGCCCCAGTACCCGACGTGAAGGCTGCCCGGTCGCGTGATCCGCGTATGCGCTCGGTGGGAATGACACTCAGAAACGAAGGATGCAATCCCCTCAATGCGACTGCGCTCGATCAGGTCGCGATCAAAGCCGTTCTGAACGGGGATCACTTCGGTCGCGGACGGCAAGCGGCTCAAGACCGTCTTGTTGTCGTAGCATTTCGTGCAAAGGAGAATGATGCCGTCCGGCTGAGGCCGCCAGTCCGCGAAATGCACGAACTCGGCCGGCAGCGAAGGTCGGCCATCCAGCCCGACGCCATGACGGCGCCCCCAGTCGACCTTCTGCTCGTCGGCATCGACGAAGGTCACCTCGGCGCCGCCCGCGCGCAGCGCGTGACCCAGCGCGCACCCGATTCCGCCGGCGCCGACCACGGAAACCTGGGCCGCGGGGCGCTCAAACATGTACTTTGAGGGCGAAAAAAGGGTCGGGAGTTGTTTTCAGGGGACCAGCCATGGGGTGTATCACTCCTCTTCAGGGTGGTATGGTGCAAGAGACGCCGAACAAGTGATAGTGTAACCGATGGTCTAACCGGGTGTCTGTGACACCCGCCGTGCAATAGCACCCGCGTAGGACGCCGCGTTTTTCGTCATTCGGCCAAGTGACGTGAGTCTTTATCTGACAAGTATCCGCGGCAGGGCTCGAACCTGCAACCTTCGGCTCCGGAGGCCGACGCTCTATCCAATTGAGCTACGCGGACGCGGTCGGGGCTTGAGGCCTGAGGCTTGAGGCTTGCGTCATAGACGGTTCAGGCCTGGGGCTCAAGCCGGGCGTCGTGATTGTATCGTCCACCACACAGGGAAGAAACGCAAGTCCAAAGTCTAAAGTCTCAAGTCCACAAAGTTACAAGTCGTGCGCCGCACTCAATCCGGGCGGACGTTGCGGCTTTGCAGGTCGAACCAGGCATTGCTGGGGTCGTAGACGAACTTGAGCTTGCGCTGGTCGAAGGGGGTGAACCAGTCGTTCCAGTCGAGCAGGTCGAGTTGCTCGGGTTCAACGAAGGGCGAGCCGCCGATGCGGATGCGATCGGGCTTGCCGGGCAGGCACGCGGGCCAGTAGCCGTTGGCCTCGCACCACATGCGGATCTGTTCGTGACTGATGGTTTCGTAAACGGTCATGGTCGGCTTTCCTGAGGCGGCTGGGGCGGTATTGTGGGACAATGGCGGCGGGGCCGCAACCGCGTTTTGGCCGGGCCCGTTCCCTGATAGAGTTACGTCGTTGCCGGCGAACCGGTGGTGACAAATACAATAGGCCGGTGCATGATGGCGGCACCGGTGCGAGGTTGAAAAAATGCAGGGGAACTCACGTTTTGACTTTACCGCAAGCGACCTGCACCACAGCCCGTTTGTGGTTTTCTACGAGCTGACGCGGGCCTGCGACCTGGTTTGCAGTCACTGCCGGGCATGTGCCCAGCCACGCCGCCACCGGCGCGAACTGACCACCGACCAGGCCAGGAATCTGTTCGAGCAACTGGCGTCATTCCCCAAGATGCCTCTGTTGGTGCTGACCGGAGGCGATCCGATCAAACGCGACGACGTATACGATCTGATCGTCTGGGCACGGCAGGCCGGGCTGAAAGTCGCTATGACCCCGTCAGCCACGCCCCTGGTGACGGCGGATGCCGTCGGCCGCATGCGCGACGCGGGGCTTGCTCGTTTAGCCGTCAGTCTCGACGGTGCCGACGCGCCAACGCACGACGCGTTTCGCGGTGTGACCGGCAGCTACCAGCGGACGTTCGAGATCATGGCCGACGCCCGCAGCGCGGGCCTGCCGTTGCAGGTGAACACAACGATCACACGGCACAACGTTAGCCAACTTGATGCGATCGCCGAGTTGCTCGCGACGCAGCGGATCATCTTGTGGTCGGTGTTTTTCCTGGTGCCGGTCGGCCGGGCGGTGGCTGAGCCGCGCATCACGCCCGAGCAGTACGAACGGGTGTTTGAGCGGCTGTGGCACCACGCCCAGCACCAGCCGTATGGGATCAAAACGACCGAAGCGCACCACTACCGTCGTTTCGTGCTCCAGCGTGCGGGTAATCCTCAGGCCGACCCCGTCAACACCCCATATCGCCGCATCCAACGGGCGCCGTTGGGGGTCAACGACGGCAAAGGTGTGATGTTCATCAGTCACATCGGCCAAGTTTTTCCCAGTGGATTCATGCCGCTGGAATGCGGCCGGTTCCCGCGGGATTCGGTGGTGGATGTGTACCAGAACTCGCCGGTGATGCGACGGCTGCGTGATCCGGACCGTTTCAAGGGCAAATGTGGCGTGTGTGAGTTCCGCCGGGTCTGCGGCGGCAGTCGGGCCCGCGCCTATGCCGTTACAGGCGACCCGTACGAATCGGAGCCCGATTGTGCGTATGTCCCGGCCGCGTGGCGGAACAAGCAGCCGTCATGCTCAGCGTAGGTCATCTGTTGTGCGGACCCTCGAGCCGGCACGACACGCTGCGCGGATTGCCCGGCGCGTTCGACCAAACGTTGGCGGCAAGTTTATTGCGTTGTGACCGGGTGCTCGTGCCGGAGTTGGCCGCAGGCGGCGGCAATGTCGCGGCCTCGGCTGGCGCGGAGGTGAACGTTGATGCCCGCCGACCGCAGGACCTGCTGGAAGTCGTGCACGTGCTGAGGATGGGGGCGGGCGTAGGGCAGGCCATCCACTTCGTTGTAGCGGATCAGGTTGACGTTGCTGCGCAGCCGCTGCGCCACGGTCGCCAGCTCGCGGGCCTGCTCGGGTTGATCGTTGACGCCGCCGAGGAGGATGTACTCAAGCGTGACTTCACGGCCGGTACGGTCGAAGTAATACCGCCCGGCGTCGATCAATTGTTCGACGGTGACGTAGTCGGCCCAGGGGATGAGCCGGCGGCGAAGTGAATCGTTCGGGGCATGGAGGCTGATCGCGAGTGTGACGGGTAGTTGCAGATCGGCCAATCGTCGGACCTGCGCGGGCAGGCCGACGGTGCTGATCGTGATCCGCCGGCCGGAAATCGACATGCCCCAGTCAGCCATAAGGGTGTGCACGGCGCGGGTGACCTGGCTGAAGTTGGCCAGCGGTTCGCCCATCCCCATGAAAACGACGTTGGTGATCCGCCCCACGTTGGGCAGGTTTGCAAGCATCCAGACCTGTTCGACAATTTGCCCGGCAGTGAGGTTGGCGTCGAGACCGCCGATGCCCGAGGCACAGAACCTGCACCCAACGGGGCAGCCGGCCTGACTTGAGACACAGGCCGTCTTGCGTCGGTCGGTCGGGATCACGACGCACTCGATCTGCGAGGCGTTGCTGTGCACGACGGGCCGCTTCTGATCGTTCACCTTGTCGAACTCGATCAGCAGTTTTTGCACGCCGTCGGCCGCTGTTTGATGCCGGGTGACCCGGCCGGTCGTGATTTGAAGGTGCCGGGTGATCTTTGCACGGTGGTTGACGGACAAGTTTGTCATTCGCTGCGGGTCGGCCACACGATGACGGTAGACCCATTCCAACACCTGATCGGACCGGTAGGGCGGCATATCCCAGTCGGTCACGAGCTGATGGAGCGTGTCGGCGTCGAGGTCGAACAGGTGCGGGCGCGTGTACATCGGGAGTATTGTAAACAGTCTCCGCCAAGGTTGGTCATAGGGGCTGCCTATTATTTCGTCATTCGGGCTTCGTCATTACCTGATAGCATTGATGGTCGACAGATGCTAACCACGGCGCAGCAACGCGTGTTTGATGGACTGCTCGATCGGGTCGTCGACGAGCTGCCGCCGGATCTGCGCGAACTGCTCGAGGAGGTGCCGCTGATCGTGGAGGATGAGCCGTCGGCGGCGCTGCTCGAGCAGATGCAGATCGATCCGGCCAACACCGACCTGTGCGGGCTGCACTGGGGCACGCCGCTGACCGAGCGGAGCGTCGCGCATGGCTCCGCCCTGCCTGATCGGATGATGCTGTTTCGCGGTCCGCTTATGCGTGTGGCCGCTTACCGCGGCGGTCGAAGCAAGCGAGCACTGAGCGGGCTGGAAAGGCAAATCCGGGTCACGGTGCTGCATGAGATCGGCCACCATTTCGGTCTGGATGAACCGGGCCTGGCGAAACTGGGCTACGGCTAATCCACAGTTGCACAGTGACCTGGAGGGTGCGGCTCGATTGATCGGGGTCGCTGGCCGATCCTATGATTGGGCCCTTGCCGGTCAATTGAGCCGGTAGGGATTCAATGACGGACAAGTGGTGAGGACCGATGACCGAGAAGCGACGCCGACTGCTTGCGATCACCACCCGGGCAACGGTGGCCGTGGCGGTGCTGGTCGTGGCCGTGGCGATTTATGTGGTATTGGTGCGTACGGCCCCGAAGGAGCAGCCGACCAACCTGACGGGGCTGCGTCCACAAGTCGCGGTGTTCCAGGCGAAGCAGGTGCCGGTCAGTCAGCAATGGCGGGGCTACGGCACGGTCGAAGCGATGGATTCGGCCGACGTGCCCGCACGTGTCACCGCAACCGTCGAGCGGATCGCTGACGGCATCCTGGCCGGAAAGCCGGTGCACAAAGATCAACTGCTGGTCAAGCTCGATGAAAGCGACTTTCTCAGGCAGGTGGAGATGGTCGAGCAGACCCTTGCTGATCTGGACGCACAACTGGCGCTGGTCGAGGTCGAGCGCCGGCGTCTGACCGAGCGGCTGCAATTGGAGTCCGACGACGTTCAGTTGGCCAAGAACGAACTGAACCGGCAGGAGCAGATCTTCCGGCGCGGCGCGGGCAACCAGCAGGGCCTGGATCGGGCCAAGCGGGCAGTGATCGACGCTGAACGCACCCGCCTGATCACGGCCGAGACGCTCGACAAGGTGGTGCCGCGACGGGCGCAGCTCGAGGCGCAGCGTGCCGGGCAGCGGTCCAGCCTGCAACTGGCCAGGCAAAATCTGCAACGGTGCAGTATTGTCAGCCCGATCGACGGGGTGCTTCAGACGGTGGACGTGGAGGTTGGTGAACAGATCAGCAATGGCCAACGGATCGCGCGGGTAGTTAACCTTAATAGGATCGAAGTGCCGCTGCGCTTACCTGCCGCGGCACGGGCCGAGGTCGCCATCGGCGACCGGGTAACGCTGACGGCGACCAATCAGACGGGCCTGGTCGGTTCGGCGCGTGTGTCGCGGATCGCGCCGGAAGACGATCCGGCAACGCGAACGGTAACGGTCTTTCTGGAGGTGGACCAGCACGAGGCGGCGGCAAGTTACGGCACCGGGCACGGGCCGGCTCTGCTGACACCTGGCACGTTCGTCGCCGGTGTGCTGACCAGTGACCGGTCGCAAATACGATGGGTTGTGCCGCGGCGCGCCGTTCGAAGCGGCCGCATCCTCCTGGTGCAAGACGCGGTGGTGCACAGCCGGCCGGTGCGGGTCGATTACGTGCTGGAAGGTGAGATTCAGGGGTTTGGATTGCCGGATGACCAGTGGGCGGTGCTGGATGAGAACCCCGCCGGCTTGAGTGAGGGGGAATTGGTGGTCATCAATGCGTCCAGTTCTGTGTCGGACGGTGAGGTCGTCGAACCGGTCATCCCATCGGGCCAGGGCGTGGCGGAGATCGCCACGTCCAAGGAGACGACACCTTGAGCCTGGTCCGCTTCGGCGTCAACAAGCCGGTGCCGGTCAACCTGCTGATGATCGTGATTTTGCTCGCCGGCGCCGTCTTGGGGCTGTCGCTGCGTCGGGAGTTCTTTCCCGAGTCTGATCCGGACCAGGCCCTGATCACGCTGCCCTATCCCGGCGCGACGCCGGAGGAACTCGAACAGACGCTGGCGATCAAGGTCGAGGACAAGCTCGCTGACCTCGACGAGGTTAAGGAGCTGCGCACGACGCTGTCCGAGGGCGGCGGCGGGATCACCGTGGAGTTCCGAGAGGGCGTGGACGTTGACGATGCGGTAGACGAGATCGAACGCGCCGTCGATTCGCTGCTGGACCTGCCCGAAGAGTCCGAGACGATCCAGGTCAGCCTGTTTGAGCCGAGGCTCCCGGTCATCCGCGTGGTGATCTACGGCGATCTCGACGAGCGAACGATGAAACAGGCGATCCGCGGCGTGCGTGACGATCTGCGGTCGCTGCCCAACATGGGCGAGGTGCTGGTCGAGGGGGTGCGGGACTACGAGATCCGCGTGGACGTTGCCCACGACGCGCTGCTGGAGCAGCGGATCAGCCTGCCGCAGGTCGCCGAGGCGATCCGCAACTGGATGACCGACGTGCGGGGGGCACGGTGCGGAGCAAGACCGGCAATGTCAGGGTGCGGACGATGGGCGTGGCCGAACGCGCCGGGGCGATCCGCCAGATTGTCATCCGCGCCGACGCCCAAGGCCGGGCCGTCCGCGTGGACGACATCGCCCAGGTCGCCGAGTCGTTCGTGGACGAGCAGGTGATCACCCGGTTCAACGGACAAGCGGCGACGGCGTTGACCGTGTTCAAGGTGGGCGATCAGGACATCGTGAACATGGCCCGAATGGTCCGCGCCTACGTGGATGGCCGCCAGGGCAAGCCGTTGGTCTGGCGCGGGCTTGAGCGGCTGCGGGGTTCGGATCGGCATCGGGCCTGGGAGCTGGGCAGCTCGTCGCCCCGGCCATTGCCGCCGGGCGCGAGGATCGCACCGACGACTGACCTGGCCCGCTTTGTCGAAGGCCGATTGGGGTTGTTGCTACGCAACGCCAGCTACGGCGCGGTGCTGGTCTTCTTCGCGCTGCTGTTAGTCCTGAACTGGCGGGCGGCGACGTGGGTCGGCATGGGACTGCTGACCGCGTTGATGGGCACGCTGGTGCTCATGTCTTTTGCCGACATCACGCTGAACCTGCTGACGATGTTTGGCTTGATCGTGGTGTTGGGGCTGCTGGTGGACGATGCGATCGTGGTCTCGGAGAACATCCAGACCCGTTACGATCAAGGCGAACCGCCGCTGACCGCGGCGGTTCAAGGCACCGAACAGGTGTTCTGGCCGGTCGTCGCCACCGTGCTGACCAGCATCGTGGCGTTCGTGCCGCTCACGTTTATCCGCGGCCACATCGGCGACCTGCTGGGCGCCCTGCCGCTGGTCGTCGCCTGCGCCCTGTCGATGAGCCTGATCGAGGCCCTGCTAATCCTGCCAAGCCACATGGGTCACAGCCTCGCCAAGCGCGACCGCTCGCACCCCACGCGATTCATCGGCATGATCCGTCGGGCTGAAAGGTGGCGCGATCACATCGTGCTGGATCGACTGGTGCCGCTGTACGGCCGGGCGCTGACGGTCGCCCTGCGGTTCCGGTACATCAGCGTGGCGGTGGCGCTGGGCATCCTGATCGTGTCGGTCGGATTGGTCAAAGGCGGCCGGTTGGAGTTCACCTTTTTCCCGGATACGGACTCTGAAACGATCATCATCGACATCCGCATGCCCATCGGCACGCCGATCGAGCGAACGAATCTGGCGGTGGCCCGGATCGAACAGGCCGCTCAGGCGCAGCCGGAGACCAAGAGCGTCGCGTCGGTCATCGGACAACGCAGCAACATTGATACGGGCCTTGCCGACGCCTTTGCCCCGCACGTCGCCCAGATGTTTGTCGAACTGAAGTATGTCGAGCAGCGGGACCGTGAATCGTCGCAGGTGATCGCGTCGATCCGCGAAGCGCTAAAGGGCAAGCTGGATGAAGTCGAGCGGATTGGGTTCTCCGAGATCGCCGGCGGCCCCGGCGGCCAGGACATTTCGATCCGGGTTTCCGGTGAGGATGTCGCCCAGATCGACGCCGCCGTGGCCGAGCTGAAGCAGATGCTCGGCGGTTTCGACGGGGTTTACGATATCGCCGACAACAATGATCTGGGCCAGTTGGAACTACAGATCAACGTCAACCCCGACGCGCAGGCTCAAGGTTTTTCGACCAGCGAGGTGGCCCGGCAGGTGCGTGGGTTCCTGTACGGGATCGACGCTCACGTCTTCGCCGCCGAGCAGGAAGACATCGATGTTCGCGTGCGTCTCGATGAACAGCCCCGCCGCAGTGTGTTTGCGATACAAAACTGCTGGGTGATCAGCCCGGACGGCCAGCCCGTGCCCTTGTCGGAGATCGCGACCATTTCCGAGAGCGAGACGTATGCCACCATCAGGCGAATCAATCGCAAGCGTGCGGTCACCGTGACCGCCGACACCGCCCCCGGCACGAACCCTGAAACCATCGTCGCCACACTCA
>JAZGCX010000089.1:0-2344 GCA_036477175.1 Phycisphaeraceae bacterium | reverse complement strand
GACACCTGGCGCGGCCGTGCGGGCGAATTTACGTTGGTGGCCTGCGTCGCGGCGGTCGCCTTCGCGGGTGCGAAGATGGCCGGCGACGTGGGGGGCCACTGCGGGCGGGGCACTGGGTGATGTTCGCCGCGGCGTCGGTCCCAACACTGGGCGCCATGATCTATACGGTGATGCGGCGCTCACAACCGGGGCCCGTCGCCGGCTTCATTGTCGTGGCCACACTGTTCTTCGCACTGGGCAACGCGATCCTGATCATCCCGCTCGGGCTTGTGCCCAGCGGGCTGGCCTTGGCGGCCACCGTCGGTGGCACTTTCGGTTTCTACAGTTTGCGTAGGCGCAACCGGTTGATGGAGTGGTCAGCGTCCTTACGCAATACCAGGGTCGCCCGTGGTCGGGTCGGCAGAATGTTATTGATCAGGTTCGGCCGATTGATCGAATGCCAGATGTCGCGAGCGGCAAACACGGCTTGATCGTCGGTCAGCGTGGAGTAGTGGTGGAAATGGGAGGCCGGATCGGCGAACGCACCGGCCCGCATCGACAGGAAACGTGTGACGTACCACTGCTCGATGTCTTCGATTCGGGCGTCTACGTACACCGAGAAATCGAACAGGTCGGACACCATCAGCGCGGGGCCGGTCTGGAGCACGTTGAGGCCTTCGAGAATCAGAATGTCGGGGTGCCGGATGATCTGCTTCTCGCGAGGCACGATGTCATACAGCAGGTGCGAATAGACCGGCGCGCATGCCGCGTCGGCGCCCGACTTCACCGCCGTGACAAACCGCATCAACCCCCTGCGGTCATAGCTCTCCGGAAAACCTTTGCAGTGCATCAGGTTTCGCCGGGTCAGTTCGGCGTTTGGATATAGGAAGCCGTCGGTGGTGACCAGGTCAACCCGAGGGTGGTGCTCCCAGCGCGCCAGCAAGGCCTGCAGCACGCGGGCCGTGGTGGATTTGCCGACGGCCACGCTGCCCGCAACGCCGATGACGAATGGTACTGGCCGGCCCGGGTTCTGTTGGGGCTCTCCGAGGAAGTCGGCGGTGGTGGCGAACAGGGCTTGCCGCGCCGCGACCTGCAAATGGATCAGGCGGGCCAACGGCAGGTACACCTCTTCGACCTCGAGCAGGTCGAGCTTCTCGCCGAGGCCTCGCAGCCGGACCAGTTCGTCCTCAGTCAGCTTTAGCGGTGTCGACATTCGAAGCGCGCGCCATTGCTTTCGGTCGAAAGCCACATAGGGGCTGGGTTCGCTCAGCCGCGCCATGGATACAGTCTTGCAGTTAGCGTAGTGCGGCATGGGCACCGGTGTGGATTCTGCAGCTTCGGCCTCCATCGTCGACGAGTACTTGATGCTCGGACTTCGCTTCGACAGAGTTGAGCAGGGCTACGTCGATGCATTCACTGGTGACCCCGCGTTGAAGCGGGCGGCGGCCGCAGAGCCGCAGCCGGACCCCGCCGATTTGGCCCGTCAGGCCGATCGCCTGCAGGCCGAATTGCCGGCCGGGTTGGACGATGTACGGGCGGCGTTCGTCGGCGCGCACTTGCGGGCGTTGGCCTGCGCCGGCCGCAAATTCGCAGGTGAAAAGGTCGGATTCGTCCACGAAGTCCAGGCCTACTTCGACGTCGGGATCACCAAGGGGGATCCCGACGGTTACCGGCAGGCCCACGCCAAGCTGGATGACGCGCTCGGCGGCTCCGGAACGCTCGCCGACCGGATGCAGGGCTACCGGGCGTCCGAGGAGATCCCGCCGGCCCGCCTCGAGGAGTGCATTCACGCTTTCTCCAGTGCGCTTCGCGACCGTGTACGGGCGACGTTTCCATTGCCCGCCAGCGAAACCATCGAATACGAGGTCGTCACCGACAAGCCATGGTCGGGGTTCAACTACTACTTAGGCGACTACCGGTCCACAGTCGCGGTCAATGCCGACGTGAAACAGCAGATGTCGAACCTGCCGCGGTTGGTTGCCCATGAGTCCTATCCCGGCCACCACACCGAACACTGCCGGAAAGATGCTGGACTTGTTGCGGGCAAGGGCCAGGCCGAGCAGACGATTTTTCTGGTCAACACCCCGCAATGCCTGATGGCCGAGGGGTTGGCGGATCTGGCGCTTTATGCCGCGGTCGGCCCGAGCTGGGGCTCCTGGGCGGCCGACATCTACGCCGATCTGGGCCTGCGGTTCGACGGCGAGCGGGCCGAGATGGTCTCGGAAGCAACGGCTGCGTTGGCCGATGTCCGCCAGGATGCGGCGCTGATGCTGCACGACGAGCACCGCAGCGTCGACGACGTCGCCGATTTTCTCAAGCGATGGCTGCTCATCAACGACGATCGTGCCGGTCAGGCACTGCGCTT
>JAZGCX010000088.1:0-27316 GCA_036477175.1 Phycisphaeraceae bacterium | reverse complement strand
GCGCGACCAGCAGGGTGATCAGCACCATGCCGATGGCGGCACAGCGGATCAACCAGTGCATCAGGTCGTACCGCGCCAGGAAGTGCTGGTGCAGCAGCACCAGGCCGGCCACGGTCCCCGCGGCGCCGGGTGTCGGCAGGCCCGAGAAACTGAGGTGGTCGGTGACCACCGAGGTGTCCGGGTGCTTGACTTCCAGGTTGAACCGCGCCAATCGAAGCGCGGCGCACGCGACGTAGATCCCCGCGATCACCAGCGCCACGCGGTCGAACAGCAAATCACTTCGCTCCGAGACGAATGGCGTTTCAATCCCGATCACCTGCACGGCGATGAACGCCGGCGCCACGCCGAAGGTAACCATGTCGGCCATCGAATCGAGTTGTTCACCCAGGTCGCTTAGGCTGCGTGTCAACCGCGCGATCCGACCGTCCAGCCCGTCCAGGACCATCCCGGCAAAGATGAACACCGCCGCGAACGTCAGCGGCGTCCAACCCCACGGCAGGTCGCCTTCACCGTGTAGCGACCGGCTGGCGAAGAAGATCGCCGTGAACCCGCACAGCAGGTTGCCCAGCGTGCACAGCGTGGGCAGCACGGCGATCGTGCGGAGGGCGGCGCGGCGGCGGCGCGTCGGCCGGCGGCGCGGGGGCGGCTCAATCGGCGGCTTGTCCTCGGCGAGGCGATACGGCATTGTGTGACCATCATAGCCGGTCGGTTCAGCCGGCGATGAATCGCCTGCGGCGGACGAGGCCCGCGGGCTGTGCCCGCCGAGAACGCGGCGACGTTGCCTTGATTGGCCGGGGCGTTTAACCTTATCGATTCGATGCCGGCCATTCTTACTGATCGATCCGATTCACCGGTTTGCTGCGCGGCGGTCCGCCTGCGGCGGATTGGTTGGCGTGTGCGCGTGGCGCCTGCGGTGCTGTTCGTCATATCGGTGTCGGTGTTGGCGTTGGCGGCGTCGCTGGAGGCCAATGAGTCGGGCGTCGGCACGCACCGGCAACTGGGTTTTCCGGCGTGCGGGTTCCTGAGCAGCACCGGCCTGCCCTGCGCCACGTGTGGCATGACCACGGCGTTCACGCACGCCGTGCATGGCCGACCGCTCAAGGCGTTTCTGACACAGCCGGTGGGCGCGGTGCTGGCGGTATTGACCGCGGTGCTGGCGCTGGTCAGCGGTTATGCGACGATCGCCGGCGCATCGCTGGCGCCTTTGGGCCGGAGCCTGGCCAGGCCGGCCATTTTCTGGACCGGCGGCGCGTTGCTACTGGCGGCGTGGGTGTTCAAGATCCTCGTGTTTCGCGGTGTGATTTAGAGTCTCCAACGAGACAGAGCCGGCCCGCGTTCACCTGCCGATGCACGGGTCGGACATGAGGGGCTCGGTTGCGTGCCTCATAAGGACCGTTCAATGAACGTGCGATCAAGGGCCCAGCAGCGGTTCGCACGAGCGTGTTGGGCGATGTCGGCGATTGCCGTGGTGCTGCTGGCGTCGGCGACCGGCGGGTGCCAGCTGTTCGGATACCTCAGCCACGTCGTTGCCGGCGGCGGGAACGAGAAGAAGCCGCGTGTTGAGCCCGAGTACCTGGATCTGCACGACAAGACGATCGCCGTGTTGGTCAACGCCGACGAGTTCACGCTGTACGAACATCCGGAGGCGCCGCTGGCGATCAGCCTCGCCGTCAGTGCCCGCCTCGCCGTGAACGTGCCGGGCGCGAAGCTGGTCAACCCCGACCAACTGGTCCAGTGGCAGCGGGACAATCCCTACTGGAACACACTGCGGTACAGCCGGCTGATCCACAAGCTCAACGTGGACAGGATCGTGTTCATTGACCTGGTGCAGTACAGCACGCACGAGCCGGGCAACCAGTACGTGCTCCGTGGCATGGTCGTCGCCAACGTGAGCGTCATCGAAGCTGCCGAAGGCGACGGCACCGGCGGCAGCGGCGACGACTTTGCCTACGCCACCATCGTGCGCACGCAGTTCCCCGAGGACAGCTCCGTGGGCCTGCTCGATTCGGACGAACAGACGGTCGTGCTGGGCATGCTGGCCAACTTTTCTGCGCATCTTTCCGACCTGTTTCACGAGCACAAGGGGGTGTCCAAGTGACCGCGGCGGGATGCGGCCGCCGCAGGGCGCGCCGGGTTGCGATCTTTCTGCTTGGTGGCGCAGTGGCCGCGGCAACGGTGGGCTGTGAGGTGTTCGGCATCGCTGCCTCCATGTTCAGCTCGGGCAAAACCAAGGCCGTTTACGAGTTGCAGAACCAACCCACACTCGTGCTGGTGGATGACCCCAACCACCAGCTCGGCAACCCGGCCCTTCGCGATCAGATCGCTAACGAGATCGGGTTTCACCTCGAGCAACAGGAGGTGATCGACCAGGTGATCGCGCCGGGCCAACTCAACGATCTGGCCGCGGCGCTGGGTGAGCGGTACGCCGCCATGCCCGTGGATCAGATCGGCCGCAGGCTCGGCGCCCGGCAGGTGATTCACGTCCAGGTTGAATCGGTGGCGTTGCAGACGGGCCCGGGTGTGATCCAGCCGACCGCCCGGGTGCAGGTGAAGGTGATCGACGCGGACCACGGCCAAAGGCTGTTTCCAACCGGTTCGGCGGTGCCGGCCGGCGGCTATGCGCTGACCATTCAGTTCAGGCAACGCCCACACGAACAGATCGACCGCGGCTCGTCCGTCGTGCTTGGGCGGCAGTTGGCCCAGCGGATCGCGCGGGACGTGGCTCGGCTCTTCCACGACTACGCCCTGCGCAAAATCGGCGAGCCTTTTGATGACTGACACGCCGTCTAGCGCGATCCGAAGGGCGGCGCTTGAAATCCGATTCCCCATTCAGTACGCCGACGCGCTGCCCTTCGGGTCGCGGCTGAACTTCACTACAATCCTGCCATGCGTGTGCTGCACCTGATGGATGCCGCCGGGCCGCAGGCCTGCGGGACGACGTTGGCGCTGTTGGCCGCGTCGGGGCGTCGGCTCGGCCACACGCAGGTAAAGACGCTGCTGCTGGGCGGCGCCACACTCGCCCGCGCGGCGCAGGATGCGGGCATCGACAACGCTGAGGCGGTGGGCGTGCCGTATGGCCGCGCTTACCTGGGCTACCCGGCCGTGCACCGACGGGTGCGCGCGATGTGCAACAGCGACGAGGGTTTCGATCTGATCCACTGCTGGTCCGTCGGGGCGCTGTCTCTGGCCACGCTGCTGTTTCGTCACGTGCCGCGGGTGCTGACGCTGACCACCGTGCCGCGGCATCGGACGGTGCACTGGCTGCGCGTGATGACCCATGACAGCGGTGCTGGTCAGGCCGGCCGAACCGCGCTGCTTCCAATCAGCGCGACCATCCACCGGGCACTGCTGGGCGGTGGGGTGAGCGAGTCGGCGGCGCACGTGCTGCGACCGGGCATCGATCTGTCACTGGTCGCGCACAGCGCACGGGCGGCGTTGCGCCAGGGCTGGGGCGTCGAGTCGGACCGGGTGCGGGTGGTCGCGGTGTTGCGCGACCCGCCGCAAGCCGGGGATGCGATCGAGGCGGCGATCGCCGTGGGCCTGGCCGACGAGGTCTATGCAGCACATGGTGACGATGCCAAGGCGCGGCTGCGGTTGCTGATGCACCCGGACCAGCAGCACCGTCGCCGGGCCGAACAGTTGATGCGCCACATTGGCCGCCACGAGCGGATTATCCGCGAGCCGCGGCTGGACCGGCCGTGGGAGGTGCTCAGCGGCTGCGACATGGCGATCGCGCAAGGCGAACACGCCGGCGGCCTGAGCCTGCTGTGGGCGATGGCGGCCAATGTGCCGATCGTCGCCGAAGCCACCTACGCCATCAGCGAGATCGTCGAAGACCGTCACTCGGCGCTGTTGGCCAAGCCGGGTCAACCCAAGGCCTTGTCCCACCGGCTGTGCCAGTTGACCGCCGAGCCGCCCCTGGCCTGGAAACTCCACGACACCGCGCGGCACGAAGCGTACAGCCTCTTCTCACCGCAACGCTACCGCACGTCGCTGCAAACCGTGTACGACCAGATGGTCGCCGGCCAATCCGTCGAAGTGCCGCCTTTGGAATCAACCGGCGGCCTGCGGTTTGCCGGACGCGGGTGATGGGTTGTTCGTCCAAAATCAGAAATCACCAATCAAGAATCCGAAATTAAAGCATCCATCCAGTTGTGCCTAACAGGCCCAGCGCAATGCCTTCGCCGATGATGACCAACACACCGGCCACGTAGAGGATGCCGGTGGCCGACTGGTTGGCGCGCTGGTTGACGCAGGCCCAGATCATGTAGGTGAACACCGCCGGGACGACCAGGCCGACCAGATAGCGAGCGGTGATCATCAGCGTGTGCCACATGCTGGCGGTCTGGACGGGGTCGGTCGCGTAGGGATAAAGCCCCAACCAAATGCTCGCCACCGCGCGGAGCCCCAGCAGCCACGCGAGCATGAGCACCAGCCGGCGAAACGGGTCCTGAGTCATCTGCCCCTCCGCCGTCAGATACGCATGGCCCAGGAGCATCGTCATGACGAACCCGCCGACCAACCCGACCCCAATCGGGATGCTCAACAGCACGCCGGCGTGGGCCAACACCTGTTGCCCGTCCGAACCATGGACGGCTTCGATCGCGGTGAGGCAGGCAAGGGCATAGCCGGCGGCCGCGGCCAGCCGTTGTGCCTTGCGCTTCGCCTGTTGAACCAGCACCAGTTGGGCGACAAAGCCCATACCGGTCAAACCCGCCATGACCCAGAACGCCGCTGCAAAGTCGTTTGCTCCGGTCACGAGCACGATCGCCGCCGCCACGGCCAACAACGTAACCGCGATGATCCCGCCCAGCCGCAGCCACCGCAGCGTCACTTGATGTGGGTCGCTCACCGTCTGCGCCAGACCGATCCCGCCCACGATCATCAACAGCAAAACCACGATCATGGCGACAGTGTAACGAACAGTCCCTCGTTAGAATCGACTGCCATGGCCGATCACCCCTTTCCCGGCCCGGACACGTTGTGCGAAGCGTGCGGCTACAGCCTGCAAGGGCTCGGTGCCGACCAGGCTTGTCCCGAATGCGGCTCGCCCGTGCGCGACAGTGACCCGGCCCGGCGCGTCGGTCTGCCGTGGCAGGACAGCATTTCGTTTGGCAGTTGGCTGCGAACGGTTCGTGCCATCGTGTTCAGCCCCGCCAGCAGCTTCCGACACATGCGCGTCGATGGGTCGAACCGAAACCCAAGGTTGTTCCTGTTCACCTTCGTCGTGTTGATCGGGCTGCTGTGGGCGGTGGTATCCAGGATCGGTCAGCTCCCGGTCATCAGTTTGCAAGCGCTCGCCGCGGCGACGGCTGTGTTGGGCATGACATACATCGAAGCGCTAGGCGTGGCGTACTTCAGCCGGCGGCGGGCGTGGCGGGTGCCGTGGCGATTAGCCGAGCGGATCGTCTGTTACGCCTCGGTCGGATGGGTCCCCGCCGGGCTCGTGATGGTCACGCTGTGGGTGCTGCATCACCATGGCACCCTGGAACGGTGGTGGCCGACACCGTGGGGCCCGTGGACCGCCGACAAGGCCATGGCGCTGTTTGTCCTGGTCGGGACGGTGAGCATCCTGGGCTTTGAAACGCTGGTGTGGTTAGCAGTGCGCCAGACACGGTTCGCCAATAGCGGCAGATTAACCTGTCCGGGCCTGACACCCGGCGTCGCCGCCAACGACGGGCACACCGGCCCGGGCGCTGCGCCGCCTGGCGGCCCGCTTGACTGACCGGGGCATCGCTAACTATCATATAGACCAAAGCTTTATTAGGGAGCACGATCCAGTCAGGTGGACGCGATCCCTGAAGACGGCGGGCCAGCGTGTCCGTGAAGAATTATTGCCGCTGTCGTGATAACAACCGGCACGAGTCAGGCGACAGACGCCTAGGGCCGTGACCGATCAGACCGATGGGCCGTGAAGTGACCGGCCCCCGGCCGTCCTGAGCAACATCGAAGGACGGGATAAATTGACGATGCCCCAAGTGATCTGCGAAGAAGTAGTGCGGTTGAACTGCACAACCGTCCCGACACGAAGCGACCCTGGCCGGGACCAGGGTCCGCCGCTGGTACCGCCTGGGCCCAGGCTCGCCGGAGCCCCCGATCGGGGGATACGCCGGCCGGCCGCATCGTCCGCCACCCTCTGATCCGTCAACCCGAGCCCCGACCGCCCAAGCGGTCGCCTGGTCCAGGATCGCCTTGGCACGTGCCCCGTCCACTCGGGCGCGCTGCGCAGCCTGTTGCGCGGACCGCGACCGGGCGGAGAAAGGGGCTGTGACCGTGCATATCCCGTTGCTGCTTGCCGACATCTCCACCACCACCATCGTGATGGCCCTCGTGGGCATCGTCGTCGGGGGCGTCGGCGCTGTCGTGATCGGTCGGTTGATCGGCGTCCGGCTGCTGACCGATGCGCGTCGCCAGGCCAACGACCAGCTCAAAGCCGCCCGCGCCGAGGCCGAAACCCTCAAGAAACAGCTTGAACTGGACGCCCGCAACGAGCTGGCCAAGCTCCGCGAAGCCTTCGAGCGCGAGACCACTGAGACACGCAACGAGTTGAAGGAAAACGAGCGCCGTGTCGCCAAGCGCGAGGACAACCTCGACCGCAAGCTGGACGCACTGACCACCAAGGAAAAGTACCTCGACGAACTGGACGACTCAATCAAGCAGCGCGAGAAATCCGTTGCCGCCAAGGAGGCGGACCTCGACCGGCTCATCACCGAACACACCCAGCTGATCGACAAGGTCACCGCTGAGCAGAAACAGGCGATGCTCCGGATCGCCAACCTCACCGCCGAGGATGCCCGCAAGGAGGCGCTGCGGCTCGTGGAGCAGGAGGTGCAACACGAAGCGGCGGTGGTCATTCAGCGTGAGATGGAGCGGGCCGAGGAAGAATGCAAGGAAAACGCCCAGCGGATCACCCTCCAGGCGATCCAGCGTTACGCCTCGGAGCACACCGCCGACTCGACCGTCTCAACGGTCAACATCCCGTCCGACGACATGAAGGGTCGGGTGATCGGCCGCGAAGGCCGGAACATCCGCGCGTTCGAGAAGGCCACGGGGGTGGACGTGATCGTGGACGACACGCCGGGCGTGGTCGTGGTCTCGTGCTTCGACACGGTCCGCCGGGCCGTCGCCGCCGAATCGCTGAAGAAGCTACTGGATGACGGGCGGATCCACCCGGCGCGGATCGAAGAGGTGGTCGAACAGATGCAAAAGGAGGTGCAGCAGCGGATCGTCAAGTTCGGCAAGGACGCCACGATCGAGGCAAACATCCCGGGCCTGCACCCGAAGATCAGCGAGATGATGGGCCGGCTGCATTACCGCACCAGCTACGGCCAGAATATCCTGCGCCACTCCATGGAGGTGGCGTACCTGTGCCAGGTGATCGCCGACGAGTTGGGGCTGGACGGCGGCATCGCGCGGCGGTGCGGCTACCTGCACGACATCGGCAAGGCCATGGACCACGACACCGAGGGCGGCCACCCGACCATCGGCACCGAGTTCTGCAAACGGCACGGCGAGAACGAGACCGTGCTCAACGCCATCGCCGGTCACCACAACGACATCCCCGCCACCACGCCGTACACGCCGATCGTCATGGCCGCCGACGCCATCAGCGGCGCCCGCCCCGGCGCCCGCCGCGAAACGCTCGAGAAGTACGTCAAGCGGCTCGAACAGCTCGAAGGCATCGCCACGGGGATGAAGGGCGTCAAGCAGGCGTTCGCCATCCAGGCCGGCCGCGAAATCCGTGTCATCGTGGATCCCGAGCATGTGGACGACGCCAACTGTATTTACATCGCCCGCGCCATCGCCAAGCGCGTCAGCGAGGAGATGACTTTCCCCGGCGAGATCCGCGTCACCGTGCTGCGAGAGATGCGCACCGTCGAGTACGCCCGGTAGCCCAACGATCGTCCCCTCTGGCCCGTAACGAGAGTCGGCGAGGACACCCATGCATTGCCCCCAATGCCATTCGCGGATGCAGAGCGGCTACATCCCCACCGGCGGCGGGATCTTCTGGTTCCGCAAGCAGGAACGACCGGACATCTTCCCCTTCGCCCGAGCCTTGCCCGGCACGTCCGCCTGGCTCCGCCGCGCCAAGCTGGAAGCCTACCACTGCAACCGCTGTGAACTGGTCCTGTTCCGCTACGGCAAGACCGTCGACGACCCGCGGGGCTTTCAGCATCGGTAAAGAACTTCGCTTTTGTGGAACGACCGAATCCGCAAGGACACAATAGCCCCCGCCGCGAGGCGGGGGTTGTTATTTGAAACGTTGTCATATTTGAAGCCCGCAGACAAAGCCCGCCCTTGCGGGCGGGGCGATTAGATGCTTTCGCTGCCTGGTCAACCGCAGAATCAATAGCGAATCGCTCGCCGCGCTAGTCCTCGTCAAACTTGCGGTCAACCAGCTCGCGCAGGGCGGCGATGGCGTCGGCGGCGTCGGGGCCGGCCGCCTCGACCTCCAGTTCCGTCCCCTTCGTCGCCGCGAGCATCATCATCTGCATAATACTTTTGCCATCCACCACCTGATCGCCCTTGCGGACCTGGATGTCGCTATCGAAGCCGTTGGCGGTGTCCACGAACGACATGGCCGGCCGGGCATGCAGCCCCAGCGGATTGATGATCGTGAGCGTGGCCTTGAGCGGTTTGCCGGTACTGTCCATGATCCAGGCTTGAGGCTTGAGGCACGGGGGTTGAGGCGAAAGGCGCAGGTTCAGTACCCCAGCCTCAAGCCCCGGAACCCAAGCCGCGGTCAGTTACCGCCTCACCCCTGCAACTGCTGGGCGTCGGTCTCCTGCAACAGGTCCTGCACGTCGTCGCACGTCACCGCCTGCCGCAGGAACCGCCGGAACGTGTCCTTCTGCAGGTTCGAGAAGATATTCTCCATCGCCTGCAGGTGCTCGTCGGGACTGTCCATCGGTGACAGCAGCAGGACGATGCTGTACACCGGCGCCTTGTCCAGGGCGTTGAAGTCCACGCCCTTCTGCGACACGCCGATCGCCGCCGCCATCTTCTTGATCTTCTTATGCTTGACGTGCGGCACGGCCACGCCCTTGCCGAAACCGGTCGAGCCGTGCTTCTCACGGTCGAGGATCAACCGGATCAATTCGTCGCGCAGCGACTTGGGCGCCGCTTTGGTGGCGATCAACGCGTCAACCAATTCGTTGATCACCTCATCCCGTGCGGTCCCCTGGAGCTGCGGAATAATCGCCTCAGTAACAACAAAATCGAGCAGTTTCATATTCCAGATCCATGGTCCGGGTTTGCGGGTGAATTGCCCTGAGCATAATCTTCTTTCTCAAACCGGGCCAGAGCCGAACCCCGAGCCGGGCATCGTCCGAATATAGCGGATTCGGGCCCAGGCCTGCGCCGCGGCCCGGCCTGGCTCAAGCCGCCTGAGCGACTAACTCACGTTGTGCTTGCGGTTGCGGAGCTTACCCTTGTGGTCCGTCAGTTGGCGCTCGAGCTTGTCCACCGTCTCGTCAACACAGGCGTACAGGTCGCTGCCGCTCGTCTTGGCCACGAACGGGTCGGACCGCTCCACCTTCACGATTACCTCCACCTCGTAGGTCCGGGCGTTGTCGATCTTGCCGGCCACCACGTCGATCTCCTGGATACGATCGTAATACCGCGGCAACTTCGCCACCTTCTCCATTGCATACTGTTTGATCGCCGGGGTCATCTCGATGTGCTTGCCGCTGACGGTGATCTGCATAGGCAAGGTCTCCTGCGTCAATGGCCGCCGCTGTCGCCGCCGGGCGTGTGCGATTCGATCTGGCCCTGCGGCGCCTCATCCACCGCGGCGGCCGGACCGACGGGTGTGATCTGCTGGTTCGGAGGAATCAGCACCCCGCCGCTAACCGTGAACCGCAACGCATCCTCGATCGACAGGGGCAACGGTATCGTATCGTCTTGGGGCACCGTGATCACGTAGCCGGTAAATGGCGTCGGTGAGCTGGGGATAAACACCGTCACGCACTCGACCCCGGCGCGGTCCTGGATGTTCCGCATCGTCTCGCCCGTGACCAACCCCAGCGACCACAGCCCCTTACGCGGATACTCCACCGCGACCACCTTGCTGAAGCGCTCCTTGTCCTTGCTCGGTCCGACCAGGAAATCGGTCACCTGCTTCACCGAAGGGTACAGCTTGCGGATCAGCGGCACCTTCGCGATCAGCTCCTCGCCCCGGTGATACAGCCGCCGACCGATGAAGCTGCCCAACACCGCCCCGACGATGTAGATCAGCACGACGGCGATCACCAGCCCGATCATGTCCAGTGCAATTGCGTACGTCTGCCACTGACTCTTGAGCACATCACGCCGGGTGTCTAGCACGAGCAACTGGTGATACCGCCCCGCGTCGCGCCAGGCCTTGAGCGTGGCCGGCGCCACCTCCGCTTCGTGCGCCGCGATGTCCTCTTCCAGCACCTGGGGATAGGAGCTGAACCGCACGATCAGCTCACGCACACCGACGTTGATCGGCCCGGCGATCCGCTGCTGCACAAACCCGTACGCCGCAATCAGAATCCAGATCGTCAGCACGGTCGGCAGAAGGATCGCCAAACCGCGCAGGAAGAAATTTCGGAAGTTGGCACGTGCCGAGACCTTCTTTTGACCTTCCATGGAACCTGCCGGCGCTTGCGGGTGTACTCGGCCGATGGTTGTGCTCTTCCTGTCCGACATGACGGCCGGCTCAACGACGCACAACCAATCCGTAGCATAGAGGTCCGCCTTGCCACCGTCAACGAAGCCGCATTCACCCGGCTTGGCCCACCATCATTCCCCCACCGGTCGCTGCGCTTGGCGCCTCTAATCATCGAACCGCCCGCGAAGATCGGCCGCCAGCAACGGGCAGGCGTCGGCAGGCCTCTTAAACAGGCGGTAGCGGACGGCGGCGATGCAGTCGTAGCCGAAGTCTCGTATCGGCCGTGGCACCAGACGGACCGCCGCACCGATCAACCGCCACACGCCGCCAAGCCCCCTAAGAACATGGATCACCGCCGCCGACCGGGACAGCACCGCCCCCGCGCTGGTCCGCACCACGATGGTGCCAGAAAGTGTAGCACGCTGGTCGATCGGCACTGCGCGCTCAAACGCGCCACTCTGTAACGGCGCGAATCGAAACGCACTGCCATCACGATCCTCAGCCAACACAAAACGCACCCACCGGTGACACAATCCGCACTGTCCGTCATAAAAGATCGTCTCGGTGGTTTCTGGAACACCCGCTATCTGCTGACGGTCGTGACCCGCCAACGCAAGCCGCCGGGCTTTGACCCACTCCGGGTCGAACGTCATGCCGTGCACCATCACCATCGCCGCGCCAAAACCGCTATGGCCGAACACCGCCAGCCGCAACAGATTCACCAGCAGCATCGCCGACCACAGCCACGGCCGAACCCGCCCCACCACCGCCAGCGGCGCAAACCCCACCAACAGGCCCAGCACACCCCACGTGGCGATCCGCATCAACTCGTCGGGCGCCTGCGCCAAAACGCCCGCCAATGCACCCGACGCCTCGCCCGCCATGTTCACAATCGCGTCGCCTTGGCGCCATGCCGGATCATACAGGAGCGTGAATCCGTAAACCGTGTAGCTGATCGCCATCCACATCCAGACCGCCACAAAGACGACCGGCCGCATCCGCCACGCCCCGCGCGGATCGGCCCGGCCGTACCCCGCCACCGACCCATACGCCGCCGCAGGCAGGCTCGCATGCGCCACCAGCAGCATCGTGATCGTCGCCGCCGCGAACACTTCCACCGGCATCGAACGCACCGCCACCATTGCCCACACCAGCGCCGCAATCACGATCGCCGCCGCCCGGTCGAACCACCCCCCCATCAGGAACACGCACACGATCGCCGCGATCACCGACGCCACGCCCCCGGCACTGCGTACCTGACCCCACGCTGTGCATAAGAACGTGCCGAACAGATACGCCCCGAATACGAAGCGGAACAAGCTGTATTGTCCGCCGGTCCAGCGGTTATTCATGACACGCCGCCTTGGTGCCACTGCGGTTCAGTTCACGGTCTGCGGTCGGTGCACAACACGCCAAGCCTATCCGCGTGTGCCGGGCAACAAAAACGCCCCGGCTTGTTACCGGGACGTCGCCTTCCCCGCCATTTCCTCCCCATCAGGGCACAACGCTATGCCCTCCCCACCATCGCGAGACTGTCTCATCATCATAGGCAACGGTGGCCAGCCCCATCACTTACTTTTTGCAAAGCCAGCAGAACAATTGAGTTGTGACGCCGCAATCGATCTGTCATGACGGCGAATCCCCGAAATCTGCGCAATCTGCGGATTACAGGGCCGGACATCATCGGCCGGAGCACGTGCCATATTGTCAGACGCGCTCAATCGCACCACCGGTAACCGAAGTGGTGCCGGTAGTAGCCGTAGGGGTAGCGGTGATAGTACCCGTGATGGTAGTACGGATACCGTTGAGTAAAGGTGGTGGTGCCGCGGACAGGTTCGTCGCCGAGGCGCAGCGTCCAGTTGAGGCTGAGCGTATCCAGGTCCACGTCGCGCGGCCGCTTGCCTTCGGGAAAGTCGAACAGCGCCGTCACCAGGCCGGTCTCACCGGGCGCGACGCTGAGGCCGGCCGCCGGCTCGACACGCGGGGTGTCAAACCGCTCAAGATCGCCTGAAACCAACTCAAGACTGCCCGGCTCAAGCGACACCGGGCGCTCGCCGGTGTTCACCACACGCATCCGGACCTCGACCGACGCCGGCTCACCCGCCTTTTTATCCGCCCGCCGCACCCCGATCACCGACACCAGCAGGTGCGCGGTCCCCGGTGTTTCGTCGGCCGCAGCTGCCACGAACAAGTCCGCCGGCTTCGGCGCATAGTAGTATCCGCTGTGATACGCCGAACAACCCGCCGCCACAGTCAGCGACCCGATCAACACGGTGCCAAGCGCTTTGGCTCTGATCGCGTTCATAAGTCCGCTCTCCGCTCCGTGCGCGGCCAACGACTTGACCTGCTCAATTGTTTACGCAACCGCGGTGGGGTCAAATAAGCGAGCCGGCTCGTGTCGGGTTAGCGAGCCGGATCGTGTCGATCCGGTCTATCCCTCGCCCTCTCAGACACGGAACACCGGGGCGACACGCCCCGGCTCGCTCAATCCTGCATACAGATCGTTGTCCGCTGACACTGAATATACTCATACACGTTGTTCAAATACGCCTCGTCTGTCACCGGTTTGGTCGAGCCGTCCTGCACCCACCAGCTTCCGCCCGTTGGCCGGCCCCACCGCGCATCCATCGCTTTGGTCAGCCACCGCTTGAGCCAGAGACGGATTTGTTTGCCGTGCCGGAACCGATCAGCGTCGCACAGAACGTGGACGTGCGTGTTCTCCGGCGGCCCCGGGGCCGCGCATATCCGATACTTCCAACCGCCACGCTGACAGATCGTCGGTACGATCGCTTCCACGAACACCCGCTGCTCAGACGTGAGCAGCACCGGGTCGCCGCGCATCTTGGCACGCGCCGAGCCCTCACGCTCCGGATCGAGGTCAATGAACGGCTCGCCTCGGGCGTTGTGACCGCGATCGACGGTCGGCCGGACCCCACCGTGCAGCCGCGTGCCGTACGTCCCCACCGTGATGTGCCACGTCGTCCGGGATGAATCGAGCTGTTGTTTCACAACACACACCGATACCACTGCGAGCCGGATCACGCCGAATCAGCGAGCCGGATCGTGTCGATCCGGTCTGTCCCTCGCGGGCGGTTACCGGCGCTTCTTGCCGGCCAGGTCGATGAAGTATTTTCTGGCTTCGCCGACGAGGAAGAAGCTGCCGGTGATGACGATCAGGTCTTCGCGGCTGACGGCTCGGCCGGCCAGTTGCAGGGCCTGGTCGAGGTTGGGTGTGGTCTGGGCCATCTTGCCGGACAGCTCGGTGAATCGGCTGATCAGGTCGTCGGGCTCGGCGGCGCGGGGGTTGGCCCTGGCGCGGGTGAAGATGATCTTGTCGGCCCCGAGCGCGATCTGCTTGAGCATGCCGAAGATGTCTTTGTCCTGTCCGCAGCCGAAGATGAGCACGAGCGAGTCGTAGGCGATGTGGGCGCCGAGCGCGCGGATCAGGGCCTGGATCGAGGCGGCGTTGTGGGCGCCGTCGATGACGATGTGGGGATTGGTCAAGACCTGCTCCATGCGGCCGTGTAGAACGGTCTTTGCCAGGCCGGCGATCACGTGTTCCTCGGGCAGGGTAAAGCCATGGGCCTTGAGCTTGTCGAGCATGGCCAGGGCCAGGCCGCAGTTGTGTGCCTGGTGTTCGCCTCGCAGCGGCACGGGCAGGTGCTCGAATCGGCTGGTGGGCGTGGTGATGCCGACCCGGGTGTGCGGGCCCAGTTCACGGGTGGCTTCGAAGCGGTAAGTGAAGTCGATCTGTTTGCCGGTATATTCGAGGTTGGCGCCCTTTTCGGCCGCGACCTGGTCGAGCACGCGCGTGACGGCCGGGGGCTGTTCGACGCTGACGGCGGCGACGTCTCGCTTGAAGATGCCGGCCTTCTCCCGGGCGATGCCGGCCACGTTGTGGCCGAGGATGTTGGTGTGATCGAGGCTGATGGCGCTGATGCCGCAGACCAATGGGGTCACCACGGTGGTGGCGTCGAGCCGGCCACCGAGCCCGGTTTCGAGCACGACGATGTCCACCGCCTGATCGGCGAAGTATCGCAGGGCCGCGGCGGTCATGATCTCGAAGAAGGTCAGCGGTCTGGATTTGAACTTGCTCTCGACCTGGGCAATCTGCTTGAAGATCGCGGCGGTGTCGGCATAGCTGATCATTTCGCCGTCGATGGTGATGCGTTCGCGCAGGTCCACCAGATGCGGGCTGGTGTAGAGCCCGACGGTGTACCCGCAGGCTTTGAGCATGCTGGCGAGCATGGCACAGGTGGAGCCTTTGCCCTTGGTGCCGGCGATCTGAACGCACTTGAGCTGCTGGTGCGGGTCACCCAGCAGGCCCAGTAGTTTTCGCACGCGTTCGAGACTAAAGGTGCGGTTGTTGTAAGGCACGATCCGCATGCGCTCATAATCGACATGGGTATAGAGCCAGCGCAGCGCCGTGGTGTAGTTGACGATCCCACCAGGTGGGGCTTTGGCGGCAGCGGCTTTCTTGGCACCGCCGGCCCCGGCGGTCGACTTGGTCGATCGCTTGGCGGAGCCGCGGGTTCGGGTCTTGGCGGCCCGCTTAGCCTTTGTCCTCGTTTTGGTGAGCATCAGAGCCCAAGTGTAGCAAGATGCCGGCAAATCGTCAACGAAACGGTTGTTAGTGCTGGGTAGGCATGGTGTTACGCGAAATCGGTCGATTCGTCGGCCCGGCCGCGGCGGAGCCGATCACGGCATCGGGTCGTGAAATCTGAGTGGAACGGCTGTGCGTGACGCTTGAGACGCCGGTAAGAGAACAACGCGGCGAACCCACGGGTCGCTTGCGGACCGGCGTCGGCCACTTGCTGCGGATCACGGCGTCTAACCGAGCGTGTGGTCACTCGTCCAGTGTCCGCAGGCTCAGGCCGACCTCGGCCAACTTGTCCTTGATCTCCTGCAGACTGGTCATGCCGAAGTTCTTGACACCCATCAGTTCGGCCTCGGTGCGGAGGCACAGATCGCCGATGACCTGGATGCTCAACAGGGCGAGGGCTTTGCGGGCGCGGACCGACAGGTTTAATTCGCTAACCGACCGCTGCAGCACCTGGTCGTCGTCGGCCTGCCCCTTGAGTTGGTCGTACACGCGCTGTTTGGCGGCTTGCTGCTGTTGTTCGACGGCCTGGCCCAGTCGCAAACCGCGCTGCGCCAGCATCGCCTTGATCTCTTCGATGCTGGCGTCGCCGAGGTTCTTGAACCCGCGGAGCTCGGCCTCGGTCACGCGCAGCAGGTCGCCTAAGGTGCGGATCTCCATCTTCCGAAGCGCGTTGCGGGTTCGTACCGACAACTCGAAGTCGGTCACCGGCGTGTCAATCAGGGTGCCGTGCTTGTCAAAACGCTTTTCAGCCTCGTCGTCGATCACCATCGCCTTGGACGCGAGGATGTCCTTAATGAAAAGACACGCCCGGGAGTGATTGGGATCGGTGGCGAGCACCTGCCGCACACACCGCTCGGCCTGGACGTACATCCCCCGGTCTTCGTACATGATCGTCAGGTTGAGCAGGGCATTGAGCGAAGGTGAGGGGACCTGAACGCATTGCTCGTACAGATGCACCGCTTCATCTTCTTCGCCGACCATGTCGAGGTTGTATGCCAGGCGGAAGCAGACCTCGCTGTTGTCGGGGTCCGCGGCAAAGGCGGCCTCATAGGCGTCGATCGCACCGAGACGATCACCCGCCTGCTCGGCGCTTCGGCCGGCTTCCAGGTATTTCTGCGCCGTTGGGCTGTCCTTGACGGTCTCGTTATTCAATAGCACGCCGCTCGAAGATTGGTTCATGAAGGGCCAACTCCGTTTGAGCTGTGGTCTTGGTGGGTGGACCCGAATGGGTGAGGATATCCTCAGTCCGCCAACGAGGCAAGCCGGCCGGTGTCGGGCGCGTGTTTGAGCACGAACGGCGCGGCGGCGGCCCCGGGCCCACCGCAGCAGGATGCTTTGGGCGATCACGCCCGTGTCACCAAATGAATACGGCGCATGACGCACCGGCGGTTCGCCCGTATCATCGCCACCCATGGTCTGGTTCTGGATCGGCCTTGGTGCAGGCGTATTGCTGACCATCCCCCTGACGGCCATCGCCGCACGACGGGCCGAACGCCGCGTCCGGCGACTCGAGCAGCGTGCCCGCACCGCCGAGCGGCTGGCAGAACTGGGCACGCTGACCGGCGGCCTGGCGCACGAGATCAAAAACCCACTGTCAACCGTTGGCCTGAACGTCCAACTGCTTCAGGAAGACCTCAGCGACCTGGCACACGACGCGGCACCCGGCGCTTTGCCCGAAGATCGCCTGGGCCGGCTGCGCCGACGCTTCGAGACCCTGTCGCGCGAGACGCAGCGGCTGCGCGACATCCTCGAAGATTTCCTGCGGTTTGCCGGCCGGATCAAGCTCGACCCAAGCCCAACCGACGTCAACGCCCTGGTCGATGAGTTGACCGACTTCTTCCAGCCCCAGGCGCTGGCATCCAAGGTGCAGCTCCGCACGACTCTGGCCGCGGCGCTCACCACGGTCCAGGCCGACGCCGGCCTGCTCAAACAGGCCGTGCTCAACCTGCTGATCAACGCCTGCCAGGCCATGAGCGATGCCCGGGACAGGGCCCACCCCCACGGCGGGCCGACGAATTGATCATTCGCACCGAGCGGAAGCGCGTGCTCGGTCAGGACGAGGTGCTGATCCACGTGATCGACACCGGCCCGGGCATGCCCCCGGAGGTGGTCGAGAAGGTCTTCGCCCCGTACTTCTCCACCAAGCCAAGTGGCAGCGGGCTGGGGCTGGCCGTGGCGCGGCGGATCGTGGAGGAACACCGTGGGCAACTGACCGTCCACTCAGAGCCCGGCCGCGGCAGTGACTTCACCATCGCCCTGCCCGTCGAGCCGCCGGGCAACGCGGCAGGCTAAGCCCACACGACATCACCGCCGGTCGCCCAAACCCGAGTTGAAGCGGCCGTGCCTCACTTGTCGTCAGTGTCGGCGACGTCCTGGACGCCTTCGCCGAGGGCTTCAACGTCTTTGCCCGCACCCTCGAGCGTGTGGCACCCAGCGAGCACCAGGACGTACCCGGCGACGGCAAACAGTGCGATCAGCTTCTTTAACATGGGCCAATCTCCTACCTAGTGTTCGTTCTTGCCGCGTGCCTCAATCGGAGCGGCACGCCCCCACAATTGGGTGATTAGACCGCCTGCCATTGCGCATGGCAAGTCCCGGCGCGTGCGGCAGCCGGCGGCGCGTCCGCCGCAGCGGACCGGTCTATTTCCCTATTCCCACAGGAGGTTGCCAGACGGTTTACCGAGCTTCGAAGATCGACTGGGTCCGCAGCACCAGACCGGACGAACCGAGCAGGTGGTAGCTTTGCAGGTGAAACTCGCGCTTGTACTTCTGGGTGTCCAGCAGCGACAGGCACGGCGTGCCCTCGGGGTCGGCCCACCGGTGGTGCAGAGCGCCGGTCTCCAGGGCGAAATCGTGCATCTCGCGTAAGGTGGCCTGATAGAGGTTGTCGGTCAGCATCTCGGTCTGGAGGGTGGTGACGTAGCCGAGGTTGCCATCGTCGGGCTCCAACTCGTACTCCGTCTCGCCGACACAAGGCAAGGCGTGGACCAGGCCGGTCTCCGGCAAGTGGTCGCCGTTCTCGATGACCGTCTCGGTCAGGCAGTCGCCGCCGAGTTGGAACCGGACCACGTGGCCGGCCGGCGCGATCCAGCACTCGGCCTCGTACTGCCCGTGGCGGAAGGTGCGGCGGCTCTGCAGGTCGAACAGCTCCGGGTGCAGGGCCCGCTGGTAGACCATTAAGTGCAAAACCTGGGTATTTGAAGATTTATGACCGACGCTCATGGCTACCCTCTGATCGTGTGGTGCGGATGACTAGATTACGATTATAGCCGTGCCCATCGGTTGAGAAAGGCCCAATAACGTGATTTTTCCGCATTTTTTGCAAGTTGTGAGCCCATTTGCAGGCCGGCTGCTCTAGCGGCCGATAATCCTTCACGCCGGACCAGACCGGCGACGATCCCAGCAGTTGGCCCGGTGCAACGCCCATGGCTCGAATCCACGACCTGTACCAGCTTCTGCAAACGGTCGGCGACACCTCGGTGGACCGCGCGATGGCCGCGGCCCTGCCCACCGCCGATCCGCTGGCCGCGCAACTGATCGTCCTGCTGCTGCTGCAACGGCAACAGCCCGAGGACCAGATCGCTGTGGTCTTGCACTTTCACCGCCTGCCCGATGAGATTCAGGCCACCGTCATCCACCATGCCGCCAAGCTGTACCGGCCGCTTCGCGAGGCGTCGACACACACCAACAGCGACGGCCCGGCCAACGTCGTCGCCATCGTCCGACGATCCGGGCTGACCAAGCTGGCCTACCTCGTGGCCGACCTGTTGCGGCAAGGCCCAGCGGACCTGCGCGCCGACGCCGCCGACTGCCTGCTCGAGCTGGCTCAACGCATCGCACCCGAACCGTGGCACGACAGCTCGCCCAGCGCGGATGTCGAGGCGGTCATCTACCTTCAGAACGCCGTCGAGCAGGCTGTGGCACTGTACCGCCACCACAAGCAACCCCAGGTGCTGTTGGCGATGGCAACGCTGGCGCCGCGGCCGATGCCCAAGGCCGTCGAGTCTCTCAGCAACCGGCAAACTGAGGCGGTGGAAGCGGTCCGCCACCTGTTGGCCCAGGCTACCGAACCGGCCATCCGCCGCGCCGCGGTGCCGCTGATGCTCGTGCCCCCGCTCACCGCCGCTGCCCTGGACTGCGTGCGGCACTGCGATGGCGGCGGCACAATCGGCCAGGTCATGAGCCAGTACCCCCTGTTGCGGATCGGTCCGATCGCCGTGGCCCTGCGCCGCCTGAGCGACCTGGACATGCCCTGGCTGACCGATGCCCAGGCTGACCGCTGGCCGGCGCACCAGAGCCGGGGCCTGCCGGACTGGATCATGGCGCTGCCGATGCAAGACCAGCAACGGCTCGACGCGCTGGCCCGGCTGATCCGACTGGCCGACCCGATGACCCGACTGGCCGCCCTGCGCCGCCTCATGGAACTGCAAGAACAAGAACACGACGACCCGGCGTACGCCGGCGTCAACAACCTGATCCGCAACTTCTGTTTTGACGCCCACCCCGCGGTGGCCACCATCGCCCTGCGGCACCTGATCCGGATGCGCTGGGCCGGCCTGCCCAAGCTGCTGCTGCAACTGGTCAACGCCGAATATCCCAAGATCGCGCGGCTGGCCGGCGACCAGCTCGCGCCGGTCGGCTTCAATCGGTTCTGGGCGTCCTGGCCGCGGCTCGATCCCGAGCAGCAACTGGCTGCCGGCCGGGCCTTGATCAAACTCGACCCCAACTTCCACAGCCAGTTGGCCGATCACCTCGCCGGCGACGACGTTGACGAACGCCTGCGGGCCTTGACCATCATCCACGCACTCAATCAGGGCGAACTGTTCGAAGAGGCGCTGCTGACGCTGGCCCAGGATGAAGACCACATGATCGTGTCGGCGGCGATCAAGGCGCTGGGCACTGCCGCCTCCGAGGCGGCGCATGAGGCGATCGCCAACGCCATGACCCACCATCCCGACAGCCGCGTCCGCGCCAACGCTGTCGAAGCGTTGCAGCAGCACAAGTCGGTCCGCCACATCGATCAGCTTGTGGCCATGGCTGAACAGGAAGACAACCGACCCCGCGCCAACGCCATCCAGGCGCTGTTGGACTTGCGCACCGCCGACGCGCTAAAAGCACTGGGCATGATGCTCCAAGACGACCGGGCCATGCACCGCACCAGCGCCCTGTGGCTGGTCGAAACCGCGGGCCTGATCCAACTGGCTCGCACGGTCGCCGAGATGTCCATCACCGACCCGGACCGCTCCGTCAAGCAGCGTGCCAACCGGGTCATCCACGAGATGATCGACGCCATGGCGTCCAAAGCAACCGCAGACACCGCCCCGACCGCAACCGGTACACCCCAAACTCAGACCCTCAACCCGGAACCTTCATGACCAGCCTGCTGGCTCAACACCTCCCGACGGCAACGCCGTCCGGACCCGACCCGGGCTGGTACGACCGGGCGCGGGAGCTGGGCAGACAGCTCAAGTTCGATGGCAGTGTCCTGTTCCCGCCACAGTATTTCTTTCTCGGCGCGGCGGTCCTGCTGCTGGTGATCGCGGCGCTGTGGCTGGGGAAACGGCACCAGCAGCGTCACCTGCGTCCCCGGCCGTTGGCCACGTTCAATCAGATCGCCGCCGCAATGGGATTGTCACTGAACGACCGGTGGCTGCTGATCCGCATCGCCCGTCATCAGGACCTGCCCTCGCCGCTGACGCTGATCCTGTCCAGCCCCACCCTCCATCACTACGCCCAGTGCTACACCCAAGCCATCCACCCCGTGCGACGCCACGCGGTCGCCAACCATGTCACCGCCATCGGCCAGAGGCTGTTCGACGCGGACACCAAACCCCAGCCGCCGACCAAAACCAACCACGCGCGCAGAAGCAGTCACCGCCATGCGAGAAACAAAAACAAGCGTAGCAGATGACGGCTCTCACCTGTCTGCCTGCGCGGTAAGCGGTTCAGACCGTTCCCAAACCGAAACTCGACCCGCCGAACTTGCATGTCAACGGCAGATCTGATCTGGTGCTGCACACCATCACCGTGGGAGCCGAACACCTGTGGGGATCGAGATCGAGGCCAAGATGCGTGTGAGCGACGTGGCGGCGCTGGAGGCCAGGCTGGAATCCGCCGGCGCCAAACGGGGCCGCACCATTCTCGAACTGAACCGGTTCTTCGACACGCCACAGGGCTCGCTCAAGGCCTCGGATCGGGGGCTTCGACTGCGGATCGAGCGGGAACTGAACGGTCCGTATCAGTCGGTCACGATCACGCACAAGGGCCCGCGCGACCCTGGCCGACTCAAGTGCCGACCCGAGACCGAGCTGGCCGTGCGCAACGGCGACGACCGGGCCGCGGCCGAACTGCTGACCGCCATGGGGTATGAATGTGGGTTGAGCTTCGAGAAGCGGCGCACGCAATGGCTCCTGGGTGACTGCCGCGTGGATGTCGATCGGGTGCCCTACCTGGGCGACTTCGTTGAGATCGAGGGCCCGACCGATGACGCGGTGCTGGCTGTGCGCCACAAGCTTGGCCTCGATCAGACGCCGCTGGTCCGCGACAGCTACATCGCGATGCTTTCGACCTATCTGGTCGAGAATCACATCCGCGCCGACCACATCCGACTCGATCCTGACAAGCTGACCAATCCTTAGCCGCAGGTCTCGCTGTGCGCGTTGGGCCCGACGGCAGCGAGACCACAGGCGTCGGCGATGTGCCGCCCCAACGCCGCGTGCAGCCGCCGGGTCATCGGCCCGGCTGCCCCGCTTGCGATCGGCCGGTCGCCGAGGCGCGTCACCGCCGTCACAAACGTGGTGGTGCCGCAGATAAACACCTCCTCAGCCGCGGACAGTTCAGCGGCGGCGAACGGCTGTTCGACCGTCGGGATGTCCAAGCGGTGAGCCAGGTCGAGCACGATGGCCCGGGTAATGCCGGCCAGGATCGCCTCGTCGGCCGGGTGCGTGCGGAGCCGGCCGCCGGTCACGATGAACACGTTGGACGATGTCGCCTCCGTCACCGTGCCGCCGCGTTCGAAGATCGCCTCATCGGCACCGGCCTCGGCCGCCTCGCGCAACGCCAGAACGTTTTCCAACAGCATCAGGGATTTGATCCAACAGCGATGCCACCGTCGATCGGCTGCGAGGATCGCGGTGATGCACGGCAGCTCGCCGGTCCGGTCCAGCGGCCGATCCGGCCAGGTCATCACCAGCACCGAAGGCCTAGCGGCTTTGGGAAGCGCCCGGTCACGCGTGGCACTGCCCCGGGTGATCTGCCAGTACACCTTCGCGTCGGGGCAGCGGTTGCGGCTCACCAGTTCGTCGCTGATCGACGCCAGCCGCGCCACGTCGGCGGGTTCGGGCAGACTGATGCCCTTGAGGCTTCGCCGCAGCCGCGCCAGGTGCCCGTCCATCGCCAGCGCCCGACCGCCGAAGTAACGCAGCACCTCATACACCCCGTCGGCAAACATGACCGCCCGGTCCTCGACGTCAAAGCCGGCCCGCGACCGCGGCACAAATTGACCATTCAGATAGACCAGCGGCTGCGGATTCATGTCGCCGCCGATGATAGCAGGACACCGGCCAAGCCGACCGCCGTCCTGTTGCCAGAAGGGGGGCTCAGGGCTAGACTTGGGTTTTGACCGACCCGAGGGTGCTGCGGTGCGCTTTGAGTTGATCGATCAAGTGGTTGAACGGGAATCGGATCGGCTGGTCGCGATCAAGAACGTGACGGCCGCCGAGGAATATCTGGCCGACCACTTCCCGGGGTTTGCGGTGTTGCCGGGGGTGCTGATGCTCGAGGCGCTGGTGCAGGCCGGCCGCCTGCTGCTGGCCGACCGCGGCGTGGCCGACCGCCCGCTGGTGCTGGCTGAGGTCCGCAACGTGCGATACGGCCAGATGGTCCGACCGGGTCAGCATCTGAAGGTGGAAGTGACGCTTCGCGGCGGCGGCTCGGCCGAGCAAGGCTACGACCTGACGGGCGTCGGCAGCGTGGATGAACAAGTGGCGGTGCAGGGCCGATTTCGCCTGGCACCGCTGGCGCGATCCGGGGGCAACGAACTGGAGAAGCAGCACAATGGCTGAAACCGCGGAACAGGTGTTTGACAGTGTGCAGGAAGTGCTCGTGGACGCCCTGGGCGTGGACGACGAGGAGATCACCCCCCAGGCGAAGCTGGTCGCGGACCTCGGGGCCGAGTCGATCGACTTTCTCGACATCGTCTTTCGGCTGGAGAAGGCGTTCGGGATCAAGATCGACCAGAGCGAGATGTTCCCCGACAACGTGCTCAACGACCCGCAGTACGTACAGGACGGCAAGGTAACCGACACCGGGATGGCCGAGCTTCGCAATCGTCTGCCGCACGCCAACCTGGACGAGTTCGACGCCAGCCGTGACGTCGACGACTTCTCCAACGTCTTCACCGTGGACACGGTGGTGAAGTTCGTCCAGACGAAGCTCGAATAAATAGTGGCCACTGCCCACTGACCACTGCCCACTTCCTCTCATGCGCTGGATCTGGATCGACCGCATCCTGGAGCTGGAAAAGGCCAAGCGCTGCGTGGCGATCAAGAACGTCTCGCTGGCTGAGGACGTGCTGCACGACCACTTCGCCGCCACGGACCGCTACCCCAAGACGCCGGTGATGCCCAACACGCTGATCATCGAGGGGATGGCCCAGACCGCGGGCATCCTGGTCGGCCACGCCAACGACTTTGCCGAAAAGGTGATCCTGGCCAAGATCAGCAAGGCCCGCTTCACCGCCGCCGCCTACCCCGGCCACTGCCTGCGTTACACGGCCAGCATCGTGCGGATTGACCGGACCGGTGCGTCCACCACCGGCACCGTCGAACGGATCGACCCGGCCACGCATGAGTCGGTCCCACTGGCCCAGATCGAGCTGATGTTCAGCCACATCGACCGCAGCCGAACGAACCTGGCGTTCCCCGAGCACAACTTCGTCTTCACCGACCAGCTCATTGACCTGCTGCGTCAAAGCGGCTTCGCCCCCGCCCCCGGAAGCACACCCGCCCCCGGCGCCATCCCAACCCGCTGACCCGCTCAAAGCCCGCTCACCACCAGCGCACAAACGGCACAGCGTCCGCTGACCGAGGTGGCCGCTGTCCATTATCATGAAGATTGTGCCAGTCTGGTGACACACCGGTGACACCGGGCCGCTGAGCACTTGTGTTACAAGGTGCGTTAAACAAATGGGTGTGAGCCGGATCCACCGCCTGCTGCGTTTGATCACGCTGCTGCAGAGCGACCGCCCACGAACGGTTGACGCGTTAGTCGAGGAGTTGGGGGTGAGCCGGCGAACGCTTTTCCGGGACCTGAACATGCTCCAGGCGGCGGGCATTCCGTACTACCACGAGCCGGGCATGGGCTACCGCATCGCCCGCACGTTCTTTCTGCCGCCGATCAGCCTGACCGTCCCCGAGACGCTGGGGCTGATGCTGCTGGGCAAGACCGCCGGGGCGCGGCGCGGCCAGCCGCTGTTCGTACCGGCGCTGTCGGCCATCTACAAGCTCATCGCCACCGTCCCCGAGCCGATCCGCACCGCCTGTGGTGACTTGATGCAGAATGTCACATTCGATCCGGGCATTCGCGGTGCCGGCGATGCCGAGACCGCCTACTTCGCCACCCTTCAACAATGCGTCGATGAAGGGCGGTCATGTCAGATGATCTACAAGAGCCCCGTTGAGCCGGAGACCCTCGACTGTCGGCTCGACCCCTACGCCCTGCACTTCGCCTCCCGCGCGTGGTACGTCTTGGGCAAGACCGACCGGCACAGTGAAGTGCGGCTGTTCAAGGTCGCCCGCATCCAGTCGCTCGGCCCGCTGGCGCGACGATTCGTCAGGCCCAAGCGTTTCACTGTCGCCGACAAGCTGGGCCAGGCGTGGCAACTGATCCCCGAGGGCACCGTCCACCGTGTGGAGCTGGAGTTTACGCCCAAGGTGGCCACAAACGTGTCAGAAGTCCTGTGGCACCGCAGCCAGAAGCACACGATCCTGCCCGACGGCCGCTGCCGCATGACCTTCGACGTGGACGGCCTGGGCGAGATCGCCTGGTGGGTCTGTGGCTACGCCGACCAGGTAAAGATTGTCAGGCCGGCCGCGCTTCGCCGCCGGGTCAGGCAAATGCTGACCGCAGCTCTGGAGCACGCTTAGAGGCTGTTGCGAAACCGGATAGCCATAGCCGCGGCCGTCAATCTTGGGCGGGCTGACACGGTGACTCGGGTGCCTTGGACCCCCCCGACCGGGTCTCGTGCTTAGCCCGCCCTTTTCCTGTTCAAGCTGCCTCATGCCGCGATCCCGGTTTCGCCACCACGCCACGCGGCGAACACCCCAGCGCCCACGCCGGGGCTCAACATCCATAATACATTGCAGACAATCGGCAAACGGCTCACAGCAACGGGTAAGTGCCCTTTCCAATCGGGTTCAGCCCCGTCAAGCGTTATCGCGGCGATGCTTTTGAAACGCATCGGGCAGTTGACCCGCCAGCTCGAGCGCGGTCAGGCCCGACGGCCCATGCTGCTGAACCCACAGGTCGGCCGCCAGACCATGCAGGTACACGCCCAGCACCGCGGCATCGAACGGCGTCATCTTCTGGGCGATCAGCGCCGCGATCAGCCCGGTCAGTATGTCGCCGCTGCCGGCGGTCGCCAGCGCCGGGTTGCCGGTGGTGTTGACGTACACCCGCCGACCGTCACAGACGACCGTGTGTCGGCCTTTGAGCACAACGATCGCCGCGTGGGCCTGAGCCAGGGCAGCCGCGGCCGCCGGCCGCGATGACGGATCGGTCGGGCTGTCACGGATGCCCAGCGGCTCGGCCAATCGGGCAAACTCACCCGGGTGCGGCGTCATGACCAGCTCGGGCCCTGGTGCCGGCCGCGGTTTGCCCCACGCGACCAGGTGATTGAACCCGTCGGCGTCCAGCACCATCGCCCGGCCGCCTTGAAGCAGCGCCCTGACCCGATACCGCGCCTCGGTGGCCATCCCGATGCCCGGCCCAACCGCCAGCACCGCCCGGCTGTGCGGGTCGGCCGCGTCAAGCTGGGCCAGGTCATCATCCACGCTTGTGCCCAAGGCGATCCCGGTCGCCCCCGGCTCGATCGCGATGGCCACGGGCAACACACGCGCCGGTGCGGCAATCTTGACCAGCCCCACACCGCCGCGCAACGCCCCGGCCGCACACAACGCCGGCGCCCCCATCATCATCGCGCTGCCGCCCACAACGATCACCGTGCCAAACGTGCCCTTGTGCGCGTCGTCCGGCCGCAGCGGCGGCAACGGCAGACGCCTGACCGTTTCAAGGTTCGCCATGGTCAGCCCCCTACACAGTTGCCGAAGGCCAAAAAAACTCGCCAAGGGTGTCAGCTTGGTGTCACCCCGCGTCGAGACAATTGGCCGAGTTTAGTTATACCGGTTTCCAACACGCCGTTATGCCTGCCCGTGGGTCGATTTCCGGGGCGACCCGCGGGTAGCCCGGGCAAACACCACGACGGCCCCGCCTAGTCCGACACGGCGTCACACCGCCCGACAATTGTACGCGAAACGGACCGGTCACCCCTGCCCCAGGCCGCTTAACGCCTGCACCAGCGCGTCCAACTGCCGCGGCCGATACAGCGCAAAGCACCAGTCGCGACGGTCGGCGATCTTTCGGTTGGCTGCACCAATCCTCACCTGGTCGAGCTGATCCTGTGCTTCGTTGATCGCATCGCGGTGCTCGACGGCGAACGCGGCGTTGATCCGGTGAAGCTCGGCAAACGCGGCAGCGCGGCGGGTCCGGTCTTGGTCGTCATTCATCTGGGCCAGAAGCTGCCGCTTTCTCCTGACCGCCGCACCGTCCAGGTCCAGCGCGCGGTCGAGGTTGTGCGGCAGGTGATGAGCCCACCACGCGGCGCGGTCCACCGCCGCTGCGTCGGCCATCGGCACGTCCAAATCCAGCTCCACGTCCGCGCTGACCACGGCGATCGGAGCCAGTTGCTCACTGAGCCAGTCCTGCCACCACTGCTGGGTCACACGGTCATAAACGGCCCCGCCTTTGCCGTGGATAAACAGGTCGCAGCCGATGGTGCGTACGACGGCGGTGAGCATCAC
>JAZGCX010000087.1:0-2493 GCA_036477175.1 Phycisphaeraceae bacterium | reverse complement strand
CTGTTTGGCCGCGTACCAGCCGGCGGCCTGGTCCGACCAGGTGACCGTCATCGTGTCACCATCGTACCGGTAGTCCAACTCAATGCCCGGTTCGCGGTGCACATGCAGCCGTCCCCGGGCCATCACGCCTTGCCCGCCGGTGGCGACAAAATCCACCTCGCCCCTGACCATGTCGATGCCGTCATATCGCACCGTGCCCGACACCACGCCGCCGGCGTCGTCGTGGTTCACCTGCTGCTCGGCCGGCTCGACACGCGGCGGCAAAATGGCACGGTACGAATCGGCCCGCGCGTGCGCCAGGTCCAGACGCTCGCCGCTTGTTAGCTTGTGTACCAGCATGACCGGCTTGTACGTCTTGCCGCTGTAGCTGCGAAGCTCAAAAGCGTCGGCATTCAACTCAATCCTGTCGCCCGCGGCCATGCGGTGTCGTTGTAACATCTGCCGCGTCAGCTCGGCGTGAACGATGACGAACTTGCCCCGCCGATCGGGCCGCGCCACGATCAGTTCGTCACCGCCGCCGAACGAGTTGACCGGACCGTCTTGCGAATCCAGCACCACAAGCCCCTCCAGGGCGGTGTACGCACTAACCGTTTCGACCTTGACCACACGCAAGCTCCGGCCGGGCCCCACGCCAAACCACCACAACCCGACCAGCGCCCCCGCCAGCACGCCAACGATCACCAGCCGCCGCCGCGTCAGCCCGATGCCCCAGACGCTCCCATACGACTTCGCCTTGGCCGCGTCGGCCGCCGTGACTGTCGGTTTGGGTGTGGTGAGGACCTCAGCCAATGTCAGGCGAGGGATTGGTTCAGCCAGTTCGTATCCGCCGTCGCCGGGTGCGCCGGATTCGGCAGCGGCTGTCGTTGCCGCGGGCGCTGACGCCGCAGCCGTCCCGGCAGTCTTGCCCGCCTGGGTCTGCGGCTGCACCACGATGATCGCCTCGCATGACGGACACTCACCGCGCCGGCCGACCATCTGCTCACCGGCCTTCAGACGTGTACCACACGACGGGCAGACAACGGTAATCGCCAAGACAGCCCTCGACGCAACATAAACCAGACAGTACCCTGTAGCACCCACATCTTACGCCGTCGTCGCAGTGAGCATCGCAGACACCGGCCGAACCCGTACAATGCACCGCCGCCATCGACGGAGAACCACACCATGCGCGCCATGGTCGTCACCGCGTTCGGCCCCGCCGACCACCTCAAGATGATGGACGTGCCGGACCCGACGCCCGGCGAACACGACCTGCTCGTCGAGGTGCACGCCGCCGCCGTCAACCCCGTGGATTACAAGGTCCGTCAGACCGGGCTGAGGCTGAGGCAAAAGTGCCCCATCATCCTTGGCTACGACGCCAGCGGTGTGGTCCGCGCTGTCGGCTCCAAAGTGCAAACGTTCAACGTCGGCGACGAAGTGTACGCCTCACCCAGCCTGGGGCGCGACGGCGCCAACGCCCAACTGGTCTGCGTGGACGCCCGCACCGCAGCGCTCAAACCCAGGAGCCTCGACCACGCTCACGCCGCGGCCCTGCCCCTGGTCACGCTTACCGCCTGGGAGTCGCTGCACGACCGCGCCCGCTTGCACACCGGCGAGACCGTGCTGATCCACGCCGGCGGCGGCGGCGTCGGCCACGTCGCCATCCAACTGGCCAAACTCCACGGCAATCGCGTCATCACCACCGCCGGCCGCGACGAGTCGATCGACCTGTGCACGAAACTCGGCGCCGATGTCGTCATCAACTACCGGACCGAGAGCTTCGTCCAGCGGGTCGAACAGGAGACCAACGGCACGGGCTGCGACGTCGTGCTCGAAACGGTCGGCGGCGACGTGTTCGAACAATCGCTCGACTGCGTCGCGGTCAACGGCCGAATCGTCAGCATCGTGGGCGGCAACTCGCCGCGGCTCACCGAGGCGCTGTTCTTCAAGAACGCTTCGCTGCACTACGAGTTCATGGGCACGCCGACGGTGCACGGCATCCGGCCCCAGAGCCAGGGCGAAATCCTCCGCACCGTCTGCGAACTGGTCGATGCCGGCAAACTCAAGCCCCACGTGAGCCGCACCTTCACCCTCGAACAACTGCCCGAAGCGCACCGGTTACAGGAAAGCGGCCATACCGTCGGCAAAATCGCCGTGCAGGTCAGGTAAGTTTTCAATCCGGCAGCAAGTCTGCGCCGCAAAGCGCAGCATATGCCCGCTCACGCTCCGCGCTCTTCACTTTTCACTTTTCACTCTTCACCAAAAACACCCGGCGGAGCCTGCCCCCTATCCTGCGCAAGCAGAACAGGGGACAGACCCGTCGCCGGGATTCACTGCATCCATCGGTTAGGTTCGCTTCGGACCGGGGCGTGCGAGATCGTGTTGTGTTGTGGGGAGAGGTCACGCAAACACGATCATCCGCCGAAGGCGGACATTCGCCGTGTGCCGGCCGCGTCGCCCGATCCTCGCCGGTCCTCTCCCTGTTACGCGACGAGGGGGCAAGGGCGGTGACAC
>JAZGCX010000086.1:0-4802 GCA_036477175.1 Phycisphaeraceae bacterium | reverse complement strand
CCACTGATCACTGGTCACTGACCACTGTAACCTTGTCGCTCGCACCACTTACTCCTCAGCCCCGAGCCCCGGAACCTTAAACCCGAACCCCAATTTTTTCTCCGCCACCTTCCCATTTGTGCGCGCTTTCCGCTTCGGATGCGAACAATTGAACCACCAAGGACACGAAGGACACGAAGAGTGCACAATGAGGGTCAAGAGAAATGTTTGTTGATCCATGCATATGTAATTGATGTCCCCTTGGTCAATTTAGCCCCCGGCGAGTCGCCGGGGGCATGCCCCGGGCCACTGGCCCGGGGCTAAATGTCCAACAATGTGCGTCATTATTGCGGGGAACAATAAACAGCCAAGAACACGCAGAGCAATATGAGAGATGCAACCACTGAGACCGATCTAAGGTTCCTGGACCCTTTTCCGTTCAACCTTTTCCGTTCCTGGAACCTTTTTCCGTTGCCTTTTCCGTTGGTGGTGCCGGAGCCGGGGACGCTGACGCTGCTGGGCGTCGGCGGGCTGGCGCTGTTGCGGCGTCGGCGAACCGCGTAAGACCGGCCGCCGATGCCATCGGCGGCTTGATTGTGGATGAGGGGTGCGCGTTTGCAACAGAGCCAATGAGCTTCATGAACCCCACGGATTGGCATCCGTGGGCTTGTGTTATGCGGGGTTACGTCGCTTCGAAGGTAGACAAGAACCCCACCCTTACGGGTGAGGCTGTTGGGGATTTCAAAAACGGTGGCGTGGACCGTAAGCCGAATTCTGTTCCTGTGGAAACTGTCAGCGGCAAAGCCGATAAAGTTCCGCAGGGGCGATCATTCGTCTAGGCCCGCCGTTACCGACGGGCTCGAGCAGCCTACCCGCGATGCGTCCCCGTAGGGGCCTGACCGGACGAGTCAGTGCCCAGCCGCAAGCGGCTGAAGCGAACATCGCTGCTTGGCCTTGCACGCGGTGGGGCTTGCCGTGCCTGCGGTGTCACCACCGCAGCGGTGCGCTCTTACCGCACCATTTCACCCTTACCCTTCAACAAGCTCAGGGCGGTGTGTTTTCTGTGGCGCTGTCCCGCGCTGCACTGTCGCCGGTGCAGCGGGTGGGCGTTACCCACCACCGTGTCCTGCCGTGTTCGGACTTTCCTCCGGCCCCGAAGGGCCGGCGATCGCCGCGTCCACGCCACGGGATCATTGTAGCGATGCGGCCGCTGCTTTTCGATCGGCACGGTCATCGACGCCCCGCCCGAGTCGCTGGATGAGGTGGCAAATCCGGCCGCGAATCGAAAACCGCGACGCTGTGTGCTACTGTTTTTGCTATGCCGAGCGAAGCGGCTGAGGCCGAACTGACAATCTGGACCGACGCCCAGCGTGTGGCCCGGGTAACCGAAGTGCTGGACCGGCTGGGCTCGTCGGTCGAGCCGATCGGCGTGGGCGGCCCGCGGACGGCACCGATCAATGAACTGGCCGGGCACCTTGGCTGCCCACAGGAAGACGACTTCCGCAAGCTGCTGCTGGACCACCCGGCGGCGTTTGTGCTGCTGAGCACTTGGCGAGGCGTCAGCCGCGAAGACATTCAGACGGCGATCGGACAGGGCTCGGTGATCGTGGCGTTGGAGCCGATCGCCGTGATAGGCGACGCCGTGCGTTTAGCCAAGGCTCGAACCGGGGCGGCCGCGACCACCGGCATCACCGCTGTCGGGTGCAATAGCGGCACGGCAGGTGCGGCATCGGCCGCCCCCGCGGCGGCGCCACCTTCGGGGCGGATCGTCGTCATGCCCGCGTTCACCGAGTCGCCGGGTTGGACCAGCGCCGCCGACCCTGCCGAGCTGCTCGGTGCGCCTCACGTCATCAGCTTCAGCAGCAGCGGCGGTGTCGACGACTGCTCACTGTTTGGGCGGTTGTTCGATGCGTGGCGGGTGGTGCTGCGGTTGAGTGACCTGCCTGAGAGCATCGACGCGACGCTGTCGGGTCCGCTGGGTGAGGTGCCCGAAGACCTTCGGGGATTGACCGGCCACCTGGCGGCACACGCACGGATGCCCCACGGCGGTGCGGCGCTGGTCCAGGTCAGCGACCGAGCGGGCCCGCACCGCCGCGGGCTTCGGGTCATCAGCGAGCAAGCCCAGTGGGACGTTGACGACCTGGGCTACCAACTGCACGACGCCAGCGGCAAGTTGCTTGACGATCACCAGCCCCAACAGGCGACGATCGGTTTTGCCGACCTGATCGTGCGGCACTGGACGCGGCTAGGTAAGCGGATCACGTCATCGACCGCCGACGAGCCCGCCGGCGCCGACGACGCCGACGTGCTGGCCTGCTGTCTGGCCAGCCGTCTGAGCGCCCGCACGGGCCAGGGCGAAAGTCCACGGAAGCTGCTGGAGATGCAAGGGCTGTAGCCGCCCGCCACGATTCGGCCGACGCGGCGTGTCGCGGCGATCCTTGACACCTTCTTGCTCGCACCTACACTTGGTGCGCTTTTGCGAACAAGGGCCGACCGTGACAAGCCGCGACCCCGGAGCGGTTCCAGGGAATCCGAGCGGCAAGGCGCGGACAGGAGCGGATGCCCAACACGCCGGTTTCGCATCGGCTCGAGCCCCGCCAAAGTGCCGGACATCCCTTCCCGATCCGCCGGGTGTCGCAGCCGGATGGATAGATTGGGCCGGTCCACCAGGGTGTCATCGAGAGGACGCACAACCACCGCCCGCTTAGCCCGTGGTGTAACGGTAGCACATCAGGTTTTGGTCCTGAGAGTCCAGGTTCGAATCCTGGCGGGCTAGTTTTGTCGATCGGGCCGCCGCACCGACCCCCAAGGGGCCAACCGATGACGGATAGCAACTGCCAGAGCGAACCGCCGCTGCCGCAGGCGATCATCCTCGCCGCGGGCAAGGGGACCCGCATGGTCGAAGGCGATCTGCCAAAGGTGGTGCTGCCGGTGGCGGGCCGGCCGATGGTCTGCTGGGTGGTCGATGCGTGCCGGGCTGCGGGCGTCGAGCGGTGCATCGTGATCGTGGGGTACCGCGGCGAGCTGGTCCGCCAGGCGTTGGCCGACCAACGCGACTGCGTCTTCGTCGAACAGACCGAGCAACTGGGCACGGGGCACGCGACGCAGGTTGCCGGGCCTGTGCTTGGCGACGGGGATGCAACGGATCTGTTCGTGCTGGCCGGGGATGGCCCGCTGATCCGCGCCCGGACGCTGTCGCGTCTGCTGACGGTGCACCGCCGCAGCAAGGCCGCCGCCACGCTCGCCACCGCCGTGCTCGACGACCCCGAAGGCTACGGCCGGATCGTGCGCAACGGGGACGGCTCGTTTGCCGCCATCGTTGAACAGGCCGACGCCACGGCCGATCAACTCAAGATCAATGAGGTCAATCCCAGCTACTATTGCTTCCGCAGCGACCGCCTGTTCGACGCTCTGTTACAGGTGCGCAACGACAACCAAAAGGGCGAGTATTACCTGACCGACGTGCCGGGCCTGCTCAAGCAGCAAGGCGACCGTGTCACCGTCATCGAAGCGGTCCCGCCGCAGGACGTGCTGAGCATCAACACGGCGCAACAGTTGGCTCAGGTTGACCAGGTCCTGTGTGACCGCCTCGACAGACACCGGGCCGAACCGACCAAACCCGCCGCCCCCTGAGACACGCCGATGAGCCAAACCGACAAGGACAAGATCAAGATTTTCAGCGGCCGTGCCAGCCGCGACCTGACCGAACGGATTTGCCGGTACCTGCACCTGCCGGTCGGCCAGGGGCACACCGACATGTTTCCCGACGGCGAGCTCACGGTGAAGCTGGAGGAGGACGTCCGCGGCCGCGACTGCTTCATGGTGCAGAGCACCTACCACCCGGTCAACGCGCACCTGATGGAGCTGCTGATCTACATCGACTGCCTGAAGCGCGCCAGCGCCAGCCGGATTACCGCGGTGATGCCCTACTTCGGTTATGCGCGTCAGGACCGCAAGGATGAAGGCCGCGTGCCGATCACGGCCAAGCTGGTGGCGAACCTGATCGCTGCCGCCGGCGCCGACCGGGTGCTGGCGATGGACCTGCACACCCCGCAGATCCAGGGCTTCTTCGACATCCCCGTGGATCACCTGTACGCCTCACCGGTTCTGCTGAAGTATTTCCAGGGCGTGCAAAAGGAACTGGAGCCGCTGTGCCTGGTCAGCCCGGACGCCGGCAATGTCAAGGTCGCCAGCCAGTACGCCAACTGGCTCGGCGGCGAGCTGGCCATCATCGACAAACGCAGAACCAGCGGCACCGAAGTGGTCCTGGCCAACATCATCGGCGAGGTCGAGGGCCGAACCGTGTTGATGTTCGATGACATGATCACGACGGCCGGCACGATGTGCGAAGCGGCCAAGGTCGTGACGGACCGCGGCGCCAGGGACGTGATCGCCGCCTGCACGCACGCCGTGCTCGTCGGACTGGCGATGGAGCGGCTGGCCGAAGCACCCATCAGCCGGCTCATCGTCACCGATACGATTCCCTGCGGCGATCGGTGCCAACCCATCGCCCACAAACTGGTCGAGCTATCGGTGGCGGAACTGCTGGGCGAAGCGATCCACCGCATCCACCTCAACCAGTCGATCTCAAGCCTGTTCCGAATGGACGTCGGCCCCAAACGCTAAACAACGAACAAACACCCGCCACGACAAGCACTGGAGACGAGAAGATGACCACCCAGCAGATCCCCCGGATTGACGTGCGGGCCCGCGACCGGCACGGCACCCGCTACGCCCGGCGGCTCCGCCAGACCGGACGGCTCCCCGCGGTAATCTACGGCCACAAACAGGACCCCGTGCACGTGTCCGTTGATGAACATGAG
>JAZGCX010000085.1:0-11163 GCA_036477175.1 Phycisphaeraceae bacterium | reverse complement strand
AGGCCTTGTCGGCCTGGGACCCGACGGCCTGGACCTTGCCGACGAACTCGTGTCCCAGCACGCCCTGAAAGCCCAAGTATCCGCGGCAGATTTCCAGGTCGGTGGCGCACAGGCCCATCCGCAGCGGCTTGATCAGCGCTTCGGTCGGCACCAGCTTGGGGTCCGGCCGATTGGTTTGGAGGCTGACCTTCTTGCCGTCGTACACTAATGCTTGCATGTAGAGAATCCCAAATGGCGCAATCCGGCTGACGCAGCGGAGGTCCGGATAACCTTGCAACCCCCGCCTTGCAGCAGGGGCTGTCCGGGCGGTTGCGCCGTCGTCGCCATCATGTTATTCGGCCATCTGGGGCGGTGGTTTTGCTTATTCGTTCTGCGGCCCTGGTCATTCGTCAATTATTGTGTCACACCATACACTGTTGAGATGTCTGCTGCCGAGAGCACAACTATTTCCAAGGCGGATCGGCCGCGGTTGCTGATCCTGGCCAATCGGAAAAAGAAGCTGGTCCGCCAGGCGTTGGTTGATCTGCGGCCGTGGTGGGACCAGCGTGCGGAAGTCGTGGCGGAGCTGGACCTGGCGGCGTTGACCGATGAGGCGGTAGCCGCCGTGCCCGAAGTGGACCTTGCCATTGTGCTCGGCGGCGACGGCACGATGCTGGCGTGCGCGCGGCACCTGCTCGACCGCGGTGTGCCGATGTTGGGCGTCAACTTCGGCAAGCTCGGATTCCTGGCTGAGTTCAACATGGACGACCTGCAACGCCATTGGCAGCAGATCGTTTCCGATGGATGCCGCACCACCCGGCGGCTCATGATGGTGGTTCGCGTGGTTGCCTCGACGGCGGCTGATCGGGGTGCCGGCGAATCCGAGGGGGCGCTGTCGGAATCGGTGGCGATGAACGACGTGGTGATCACCGCCGGGCCGCCGTATCGCATCATTGAGCTGGAACTGGCGATCGATCCGGCGGTGACCCGGACCAATGCGACCACCTTTAGCGGTGACGGTGTGATCATTTCAACCCCGAGCGGTTCGACGGCGTACAACATGGCGGCGGGCGGGCCGATCGTGAGCCCGGAAGTGGACGCGTTGTGTATCACGCCGATCTGCCCGCATTCGCTGGCGTTCCGCCCGATTGTTGTCAAGGCCACGAGCGAATTGTGTCTGCACGTGAAGGAGGCGAACAAAGGCACGACGCTGGTGATTGACGGGCAGGTGCCGATTCCGCTGGCGGCGGGGCAGCAGGTGGTGATCCGCCGGCACCCCAAGTCGCTGCAACTGATCCACAACCCCGAGTTGAACTACTGGAAGATGCTGGCCAAGAAGATGCACTGGGCGGCGCGGCCGCGGTCGCTGTGAGAAGACGGGAGTTAGGGTCCAGGGTCTTGAACTGTTGACTGTGAAGGCTAGACCGCGACTGTGGTGTGGCCGATGATTAGCAGAGGGGCGATCAGGGTCAGCGATCCGAGCCATGTCGAAGTCCACCACCGTCGGCCGGTATCTTGTGCACCGTCTGGAAGAGACGGGGCTGCGTCACGTTTTCGGGATCCCCGGCGATTACGTGCTGCGGTTCTACAACGACCTGGTCGAGTCGAATCTGGCGATTGTGGGCACGTGTACGGAGATCGGAGCGGGCTACGCGGCGGATGCGTATGCCCGGGTGAACGGACTGGGGGCGGTGTGCGTCACGTATTGCGTGGGCGGTCTGAACGCACTGAACGCGGTGGCGGGAGCATATGCAGAGAAGTCACCGCTGGTGGTGATCAGCGGCGCGCCGGGGTTGGATGAACGGGCGCGGTCGCCGCTGCTGCACCACAAGGTCCGCGACTTCCACACACAGTTGCAGATTTACCAAATGGTGACCGTAGCGGCGTGCGCGGTGGAGGACCCGACGATGGCGCCGCGGCTGATCGATGAGACACTGGAGGCGTGCGTGCGTCACAAGCGGCCGGTTTACATTGAACTGCCGCGGGACGTGGTGGCGCAGCCGTGTGCGGCACCGGCCAGGCTGGACCCGCAGCAGCACAGCAGTGACCCGGCTGCACTCGACGAGGTGCTGGGCGAAGCGGCGTCAATGCTCCGGGCGGCGAAGCGGCCGGTCATCCTCGCGGGGGTCGAGATCCACCGCTTCGGGTTGCAGGCGCCGGTGCTTGCATTGGTGGAGAAGACCGGGCTGCCGATCGCGGCGACGCTGCTGGGCAAGTCGGTGATTACCGAGCGACACCCGCAATACCTGGGCGTGTACGAAGGGGCGATGGGGCCCGAGAGCGTCCGGAAGGTGGTCGAGTCGGCCGACTGTGTGCTGATCCTGGGCGCGTTCATGACCGACATCAATCTGGGCGTGTACACCGCTCAGCTCGACGTGTCGCGGACGATCAACGCAACCAGCGAGCGGATCGCGATCAAGTACCACCACTTTGACCATGTGCTGCTGCGCGATTTCATCGAGGGTCTGGTCAAGTGCGACACGGGAAAGAAGCGAGATGGTAAGTTTATGCCCAAGCGTGAGCCCAAACCGTTCAACGTTCGCCCGAGCAGGCCGATCACCGTGCGGCGGTTCTTCGACCGGATGGACGAGTACCTCGACGAGGACTCGATGGTGATCTGCGACATCGGCGATTGCCTGTTCGGGGCGTTGGACCTGACGATTCACCGGCGGACCGAGTTTCTCAGCCCGGCGTACTACACGTCGATGGGGTTTGCCGTGCCCGCGGCGGTCGGGGCGCAGATCGGCAAGCGGAAGCTGCGTCCGATCGTGTTCGTGGGTGACGGGGCGTTCCAGATGACCGGTCAGGAACTGTCCACGGTGGCGCGGTACGGGCTGAACCCGATCGTGTTTGTGCTGAACAACAAAGGCTACACGACGGAGCGGTTGATCCACGACGGGCCATACAACGACGTGCATGAGTGGGCGTATCACCTGTTGCCGCAACTGCTCCGCAAGGGCTGGGGCTGCGAGGTGCGCACCGAGGGCGAGCTGGACGAGGCGCTGGCCACCGCCCGCACCAACACGCAGAGCTTTTCCATCATCAACGTGCATCTGGACAAGCTGGACCACTCCAACGCCCTGGAGCGTCTGGGCAAGCGTCTGGGCAAGCGCGCGGGGTTGACGCAGTCGTGTGAGTGATCGGTCGGTGCGGCACGTCGCAGGGTTATGGTCCCGGCAGCGGCGGCTTATCCATTTGTTCACCTCATTTCCGTTCCGGCGTGTGTCGCGCTCGGGTGCCGTTTCGGCTATTCTCATGGGTCGGCACATTCGGTCGGAGCGTTCGCTCATGAAAGCGTTGAGTCTTTGGATGGTTTTCGTGCTGGCGGTCTGGTGCCTGGTGGCCGCGGGATGTGACCGGGGCGATAGAGCCGTATCCGGTGGTCAAGCGGCGGGAACGGTAACAGTGTTCGCTGCGGCGAGTACGACCGAAGTGATGACGGAGTTGGCCAGGCGTTACGAGGCCGCGACCGGCGTCAAGATCAAGTGCAGCTTTGCGTCCAGCTCCACGCTGGCCAAGCAGATCGAGGCGGGTGCTCAGGCCGACGTGTACGTTTCGGCCAATCCGACATGGATGGACTACCTGATTGACCGGCACATGATCCAGGGACAGACGCGTGTGGCGTTGGTCGGGAATGAGTTGGTGCTGATCGCGCCGCGCGGCCGAAGGTTTACGGTGCAGATGAAACAGGACTTTGCCATCGCGGATGCGTTTGCGGGCAGACTGGCGGTGGGCGATCCGGACCACGTGCCGGCCGGCATCTATGCCAGGCAGGCACTGGAGAACCTGGGCTGGTGGTCGGCCCTGGAGGACCGGCTGGTGCCGGCGATGGATGTGCGCGGCGCGTTGCTGTTTGTTGAACTGGCGGAGGCCGACGCGGGGATCGTCTATGAGACCGACGCGGTGATTTCAGATAAGGTCGAGGTGATTGCGGCGTTTCCACAGGCGACATACGACGCGGTGCGGTATCCGGCCGCGTTGTGTCACGGCGCTTCCGATCAGGCAGAGGCGTTCCTGGAGTACTTGCAAAGCAGTAAGGCCGCGGAGGTATTTACCAAGGCGGGATTCAGAACACTTAACGGTGATTGAGCGTGCTGCGATCTTTGAGCCTGACGCCGGAGGAATGGTCTGCCGTCATCCTGTCGGTGAAGGTGGCGTTGTGGTGTGTGCTGGTGACGACGGTGCCGGGGGTGGCGATCGGTTGGGTGCTGGCGCGGAAGCGGTTCTGGGGATTGATAATGGTCGATGCGGTGGTGCACCTGCCTTTGGTGCTGCCGCCGGTTGTCGTCGGGTACGTGCTGCTGGTGGCGTTGGGGCGTCGGGGTGTGGTGGGGCGGTTCATTTACGAGACGCTGGGGCTGGAGGTGGCGTTCACGTGGCGGGCGGCGGTCATCGCGTCGGCGATCATGGGGTTTCCGCTGATGGTGCGTGCGGTGCGCTTGGGGATGGAGCTGGTGGATCGGCGTCTGGAACAGGCGGCGCGGACGCTGGGGGCAAGCCCCGGGCGGGTGTTCGTGACGATCACGCTGCCGCTGGCGATGCCCGGCATCCTGACCGGCATGGTGCTGTCATTTGCCCGCAGTCTGGGCGAGTTCGGTGCGACGATCACGTTTGCCGGCAACATTGCCGGTGACACGCGGACGCTGCCGCTGGCGGTGTTCACCTACACGCAGGTGCCCGGCGGGGAAGGGCCGGCGATGCGACTGGTTGTGCTTTCGGTGCTGCTGTCTCTGGCGGCGCTGATCGTTTCCGAACTGCTCGCCAGGCGGGTCAAGCGGATGGTGGAGCACGGGTGATGCTTGACCTGGACATCACATTTGGGCGTGGCAGCTTTTCGCTTCGGTTGCAGGCCAAACTCACCGAGCGGGTGATTGGCCTGTTTGGCCGATCCGGCTCGGGCAAGACCACCGCCGTGCACCTGGTGGCCGGACTGCTTGCGCCGCGGCAGGGGCGGATCGCGCTCGACGGCCGGACGCTGTTCAGCGCCGCCGACCGGATCAACGTCCCGGCGCATCGGCGTCGCATCGGTGTGGTGTTCCAGGACACCCGCCTGTTTCCGCATTTGTCGGTCCGCAACAACCTGGGTTACGGCCAGCGGCTGGCGCCGGCGGGCGATCGACGGTTCGGTCTGGACCAGATCGTCGAACTGCTCGAGCTGGGGTCGCTGCTGGACCGTCGCCCGCAGCATCTATCCGGCGGCGAGCGGCAGCGTGTGGCCCTGGGGCGGGCGCTGCTCAGCTCGCCCAAACTGCTGCTGATGGATGAACCATTGGCGGCGCTGGATCAACGGCTCAAGAAGCAGATCATCCCGTTCCTCCAGCGGGTCCGCGACAGGGTGGGCATTCCGATCATTTACATCAGTCACGAGATCAGCGAAGTGCTGCAATTGGCCGATCACCTGCTCGTGCTGGACGAGGGTCAAACGATCGGTTGCGGCCGCTATGGTGACCTGGCGCAGGAGCACCGCGTGCTCGATCACGTGTTGCCGACGGGACTGATGAACGTGCTGGAGATGATCGTGGCGGACCACGAGCAGCAGAGCGGTTGCACGCGACTGGTTCTGGCGGATCGAGTCGGCGACAGCGACGCCGGTGCGCCTCGGTTTGAACTGCGCAGCGCGCTGAGCGACGTTGCAGTCGGCGAACGGGTCTCGGTTGCGACCCGACCGCAAGACATTGCGCTGGCCTTGGCGGCGGTGGAGGCGACATCCGTGCGGAATCAGTTCGCCGGCACGATTCGCCGGTTCGTTCACCATGGCGGCCAGGCTATCGTCGAACTGGACGTGGGGGCGCCGTTGCTGGTCGAAATCAGTTCAGGGTCGTTCAGCCGGCTGGAGCTGGCGGTCGGCAAGCGAGTGTGGTGCCTGCTCAAGGCCAACGCCGTGCAACTGTTGGGCGTGTGCAGCCGCAGTTGAAACAGGGCGCCGGCCAAACCGCGGACAGGACAACTCACCTCGAATTGCTTATCCTTTATTGAGTGGGGACCGTCGTTCCCAACGGTTGTAATGCCCAGTCCAAGGAGACGAATTCACGATGACCAGGAAGATTACGACATACCTGTTGGCCGGTTGTCTCGTGGCGGCGTTGGGCTGGTGCCCATTGATCGCGTTGGCCCAGGATGAGCAGCCGCAAGACGCCGCCACCGTGCCGGCTGATGTCCCGGCGGCTCAGCCGCAAAGCCAGGCGCCTGGTGACGACGAGCCGGTGACGGATGAGCCGGAGCAACCGGCTGAACCGCCGATCCCGTTGGTGGGGTGGCTGGAGCTGTCGGAGACGTTGCCTGAAGCGCCGCCGCCGTTTGCGTTTGTGGCCCCCGAAGAGGTCGGCCCGACGCTGAGCGACGTGATCGATCAGCTCGACACCGTGGCGAGCGACGACCGGTACATCGGCGTGGTGGTGTTCCTGGATCGTCCGATGCTGACCCTGTCACAGATCGACGCCATCTCCGACGCGCTCGACGCGGTCCGCGCTGAGGGCAAGCACGTGATGGCCTTTGCCGAGCAGTACACACTGGGCACCTACCTGCTGGCGTGCTCAGCCGACACGATCCTGCTGCAGCGCAAGGGCGAGGTGTGGATGTTCGGGTTCGGCGTGGAGGAGATTTATCTGGTGGGGCTGCTGGACAAGCTGGGGATGCAGGCGGACCTGGTCCAGGTGGGCGAGTTCAAGGGCGCCGAAGAGCCCTGGACCCGCACCGGTCCCAGCGACGCCTGGAACCAGAACATCGACGCGCTGCTCAATGACCTGTATGGCCAGGTCGTGGGCCGGATCGCCGAACGCCGCGGTATGAGCGATGACGAGGTTGAACAGGTCTTCGCCGACTCACTGTTGATGTCGGACACCGACTACGTGCAGCGCAGGGTGATCGACCAGTTGACCGATCGTGACCTGATCGAGGCGACGGAGTTGGCGTACGGCGACGAGTTCGAGTGGGACGAGACGATGGGCGGGCCGGGGGATACCGCGCGGGTTGACAACCCCTTTGCGATGTTTCGCATGCTGTTCCAGGAACCAAAGACGCAGGTTCGCCGCCAGTCGATCGCGCTGATCAACGCCGCAGGCCCGATCCACAGCGGCGAAAGCGCGTACGGCGAAGGCCTGTTCGGCGGCGAGAATATTGGCAGTCAGACGATGGTCGAGGTCCTGGGTGACGTGCGGGACAACGATCTGATCAAGGGCGCGGTGATCCGGCTGGATTCGCCGGGCGGTTCAGCGATCGCCAGCGAGATGATCTGGCAGGCGATCCGCGAGGTCGGCGAAACCAAACCGGTGTTCGTCAGCGTCGGGTCGATGGCGGCCAGCGGCGGGTACTACATCGCTTGCGGCGCTGATGAGGTCTTCGTCGCGCCGCACAGTATCGACGGTTCGATCGGCGTGGTGGGCGGTAAGCTTATTCTGGGCGGGCTGTACGACAAGATCGGCGTGGCGGTGCACCGCCGCAGCCGCGGACCCCTGGCCGACATGTTCAACAGCGTGACCGTCTTCACCCCCCAGCAGCGGACGGTTCTAGAGGCGGCGTTGAATCGCATCTACGCGCAGTTTACTCAGCGTATTCTGCTCGGTCGCGGCAATCGGATCGGCGACATCGACGCGGTGGCCCGTGGCCGACTGTTCACCGGTAAGCAGGCGGTGCAGAATGGTCTGGCCGACCGGATCGGCGACCTGGACGACGCGCTGACGGCGATGGCCGAGCAACTGGACCTTGAGCCGGGCACGTACGACGTGGTGACGATGCCGCCGCCGATGAGCCTGGCCGAGTTCCTCGAGAAGACTTTTGATTTGCGCAGCCGCCCCGTGGCGGTGCAGGCCGGCATGATCGAAGCAGCTCGCTCGGTGCTCGGGCCTGACGCGTGGCGCTCGGCGCGGTCGGTGCTCAATGGCCTGATGCTGCTGCGGCATGAACCGGTGCTGGTGCTCTTGCCGACGGTGATCGTCATCAGATAACGACAGGTGATTGTCGTCGGGTCGCGGGGCGTCGGCGTGGAGGTTTGGCCATGAAGATCGCCGTGATCCTGCCCGCCGCCGGTGCCGGCCGGCGATTCGGCGGCAGCGGTGACGCGGGCGGGGCCAACAAGATCGAAGCCCAGTTGGCGGGCCGCGCGGTGTTCCTGCGTGCGGTTGAGTTGTTTGTGGGCCGGTCACAGGTCGGTCCGGTGATCCTGGCGGTCAACCCCGACACGATTGACGACTTCAAGCTCCGCTGGGGCGACAAGCTCGGCTTCCATGGCGTCCAGCTTGTGCCCGGCGGCAGACAGGAGCGATGGGAGACGGTGCGCAACGCGCTGAGCGCGGTGGACGGATCGTGCACACATGTCGCGGTCCACGACGCCGCCCGCCCGTTGACCTCGGCCAAGCTGATCGACCGTCTGTTTGACGCGGCGCAGAAGTATCCGGCGGTGATCCCCGCCGTTGCCGTGAACGCGACGCTCAAGCGAGTCATCGAAGACGACGCGGGCGACGGTGCACAAGCCGATCCGCTGGACGCGATCCTGGGCGACGCCGGCAAGAACAGCCTGCAAGCTAGCCGCGTCGTCGAGACGATCGACCGGTGCGGCCTCGTCGAGGTGCAGACGCCGCAGGTGTTTGAGGTCGCGTTGCTGCGGCGTGCGTATGCTCAGATCACCGACGGCAAGCTCGATGGCGGCGGCATCACGGATGACGCTGCTGTGGTTGAGTCACTCGGCGAACCGGTTCATGTCGTCGATGGCGACGCGTTGAATATCAAGATCACGCGCCCGGACGACCTGAAGCTGGCTGAGGCGATCTACAAGATGACGCACGACGAGGACGCGGCGCTATTGGCAAAGAAACGCCTGTTTGCTGACGATGACGATGCTTAAAAGGCCCCAGCGGCGGTGCGACTGGTCGCGCCGATTTTGTGAGCCGTCGGCTCATGGCTATGGGGCTTGCATATACCGCTGCACCGGCGCTTCGGGATCAATTTGCAGTGCGTTTTCAGCCGCATGATGCGCGTCTTCATGACGGCTCATTTTGTGGTAGAGCGCGGCGAGGCGGACCTGATGGATCGCTCGATCCGGTTCGAGCACGGCCATCGCCTTGACGTGGCGCACGGCGGCGTCCATGTCGTTGCGTTGCAGGTCGATAGCGGCGGCCAGTTCGCGGTAGGTGGCGTTGTAGGGCTCACGTTGCAGAGCGCGTTCGGCGGCCTGGGCGGCCTGATCCAGTTGACCCGATGACCGGTAAGTCTGCGCGAGCTGGTACGCCCAGCGGCCCTGTGTGGGATCGTGGCGGTCCAGGTGTTCGAGCGAACCGATCACTTCCTGCGGCCGACCGGTGCGGGCGGCCAGTTCGACCAGTTGCTTGTGCGACCATGGATCGACGGGTCGGGCCGCGGCATACCGCAACACGGCCCGGTACGCGGCCTGGTCGTCGGCCCGGGACACGGCACGCTCGGCCGCCAAGCGAAGCAGATCGGGGTGATCCGGGTACTCGGCCAACAAGTCGTTGAGCAGCGTCGCCTCATCGTTGGTCTGGGTGGCCAGCAGCGTGGCGATCCGTGGGTCGTGCGGCTGCGGGCCGAGGCCCCATCGTTTGGTCTGCTGCTGTGCCCACTGCTTGAACCGGGTCATAAAGACGTCGGTGGACGTGTCGGTGGCGGCGGTGAGTGCTTCGATGTCACCTGCGCCCTGACGGTACATCCGCAGCATCTGGACCACCGCCCGATGGCCGTAGGTCGCGGTGATGTATTGGAGCATCCAGTGAGACTGGGCGTAGGCGAGCGGGCGGTCCTGAGGCGTCTTGGGTCGCACGAAGCCCCAGGTGATCTGGTCGAGTTCAAACAAGCGGTCTTCCTGGAGTGCCGTGGCGAGCAGTTGGCAGGTTGCGTAATCCCGGCCGGTCAGCTCCTGCGACACGGCGCAGGCCTCGGTGAACCAGTGGGGGATGCGGTTGGCGGTCTGGTCCAGCGTGACGGTGTGGACGAACTCGTGTCGGATGACGTTGACCCAGTCGAACGTGCCGCGGAGCCTCGGGCCGTCACGCGGCGGGACGAGGGCGATCACGTCACCGGTGCACGCGGCGATGGTCCAGATCTCGGGCATGCCGGTGATCCGTACGCCGAACCACTTTTCGTCGGGCATGATCTCGATCCGCGTGCGGCGGCCGGGCCTGTGCTCGAACACGCCGGTGACCTCGCGGTGGATGCGTTCGAGCGGCTGGGGCATGTCGCGGGCGAGCACGGCGTCGATGCCCTTTCGATACTTGATGATGAAGTGGTCGGTGACGATCTGTTCGTAACCGAGCAGTTCCTCGACGAGTTGGAGCTGGTTGTTGGCTCGGGTGTTGAACGGGTCGAGTCTGGCGGCGTGGGTCAGCTCGGCACGCGCCTTTTCTTCTTCGCCCCCCTGCATGAGCAGCAGGCCCAGCTCGACGCGTGGCGCCGGCCAGTTGGGGCTGCGGTCGATCGCCACGCGCAGCGCCTGTTCGGCTGCCTGGTATTGCCGGGCGGCGGAGAGGTGTTCGCCGACGGTGAAATAGGCCAGCGGGCTGTTAGGTGAAAGTGAGTCGTAATGTTGGAGCGCGGCCCGGGTCGCTTCTTCGTCGTAGGTCAGCGACTCGGTTGCCGCCAGCAAGGCGAGCAATTGACGTTGCCTGGGAAACCGTGCGATCAGCGGCTCAAGGACCTGCCGCGCCTCGGACGGGGCTTTCTGCCGAAGGTAACTGCTCGCTTCGAGGATGTCGGCCAGCAGGTGGTCATTGTTGATCTGTCGGAGCCGGTCGATGCAGGTGGTCGCGCGATCGAAGTCGAAGCCGTCGATCGCCATCGAGCCGAGCAGGTGCCACGCCTCGCTGCTGCGTGGGTTGAGCCGCAGTGCGGCGAAGGCGGCCCGGGCGGCGTCGGGGCGGTTGTCCTTTTCGAGCAGCAGGTGCGCTTCGGCCAGGTGGGCCGGCCAGTAGAAGCGGTCCAGGTCGTCGCGTGCCCGGGCAAACAGTTGCATGGCCAGGTGGTAGTCCTGTGCCGGCCTTCCCTGAAGCCGCGCCAGCATCACCAGCGCCTTGGCGGCGGCGGTCAGTTCCGCAGCGTCTTCGATCGTTTCATCCTGGAGCCGATCACGCCACGGTTGCAGCCCGGCGGCTGCCTCGTTCACGCGCCCAAGCTGTTCCAGCGCCTCGGCCCGCAGGACCGTTGCGCGGGCGGAGTCATCGTTGGCCAGCAGTTCGACGG
>JAZGCX010000084.1:0-4666 GCA_036477175.1 Phycisphaeraceae bacterium | reverse complement strand
GCCGCCGCGCGTCATCCACCTGGTCGGCCGTGGTCTGAAGGTCCAGGCGCAATTCGAACGCCGTCACCACGGCGGCGACACTATCGAGGCTCGGCTCCGGGACGATGACCTCAGAGGGTGCGATGATCAGCGGCTGCCGCGTCGGCATGCCCAGGCGTATCTTGAACGCGTCCAGCGAGCTGTCGTACTGTCGTTCAGCAGTAAAAAGGTCGTTGCGGGCAAAAAGCACCTGTTGCTGGAAGCTTTCGGCCTGGAAATACGGCGCTCGTCCGGCCTTAGCCAGCGCATCGAATCGCCGCGCCAGCAGTTCAAAGTTCGCCACGTTGGTTTTGAGGTTCTCAATCCGCGCCTGCTGGGCCAACAGGCCGTAGTAGTCCGCGGCGATGTCTACCAGGAGCTGGCGACGGAACCGCTCAAAATCGCGGACGGCGTAAACCAGTTCACGCTCGGTTCGGATCAGCACCTCGCGGGCGACTTTGCCAAAGCCGCGCATCAGCGGCTGCCGGATCGACAGGGCCAGGCTGCTGCTTTGCGATTGCTCAGGCGACAGACCGGTAGCGTTCTGCAAGACGCTGACGTAAGCGACCAGTGCCGAGACGGACAGGTCGCCGCCGTAAGGCAGCCGCTGCGTGACGCGCAGCTCATTGATCAGCGTCAAGACCTGGTCGTGGTCGCCGGCCTCGGGCATGCCGCTGAACTCGGCTGTCACGTCATGGAAAAACAAGGGGCCCCACAGATGCCGCTCGACCAGCAGGTCCAGGGCCGCCAGGAACAGGTCTTCCTTGCGGTTGCGGTAGTCGCGGCTGTGAGCGATCGCGTACCCGAGCGCCTGTTCGAGGTCCATGACAATGGCGGCGGCGGCGGGTGAGTCGGCCTTGGATTCGGCCAAGTCCGCACCTGGATCGGGGTTGGTCGTCGCGGGCAGTTGATCGGGCGTTGGATTGGTCGTGTCCGGGTCGTAGCGGTACATATCACGTTGCGGTTTGGGCGCAAACAACCGCGCCGGCACCGGCTGCGGGTCGTCGGTCGCGTCCGGGCCGAGGGTGATCTGCTGCTGCTGGCCGATGAGTTTCGCCACCCGCTGGTCGAGGCGGTCCAGGGGACTTACACAACCGGTCAAAACGGTAACCAACACGAAGCCGACAAGTGTTCGCCGCATGGCATGATTTTACACCATATCCTCCGGTGCGCCCACGATACATCACGGCGACGTTGCGACTATTCGGGTCACGGTCTATCGTGGTGCCCTTTGGGCCGACGGGGTTCGGATGTCAACGATCAGCTATGACGGCCAGAGCCTGATGATCGACGGCCGGCGAGTCTGGCTGGTCAGCGGCGCCATTCACTATCCGCGCATGCCGCACCAGCTCTGGCCGGACCGGATCCGCGCCGCCAAACAGGCCGGGCTCAACTGCGTGGAAACGTGCGTCTTCTGGAACATCCACGAGCCGGAACCGGGCCTATTCAACTTTGACGGCGACGCCGACCTCCGCCGGTTCGTGACGCTCGTGGGCGAGGCGGGGATGTACTGCATTCTTCGGCCCGGGCCCTACGTGGGCGCCGAATGGGACTTCGGTGGACTGCCCCCATGGCTGCACCGGACTGAGGGCGTCAAGCTACGGCAGGCCAACGGACCGTTCCAGGAAGCGTGTGCCCGCTACCTGGGTGCGGTGATGGACCAGGTCAAGGACCTGCAGATCACGTCGCCGACGCGGGGTGTGGCCGAAGTGGCCGGCGACCGCGGCGGGCCGATCATCCTCGTCCAGGCCGAGAACCAATGGTGCTGCCACAACCCTGAGCAGGAAGAGGCTTACCACAACGAGCTGGCGCGTTACCTGCGCGAGAACGGCTGCAGCGTACCGATCATCGACTGCAACATGCTGTGGGCCCGAGCCGACACCGCAATCGCCTGTTGGACCGGCACACGCCTGGCGACCGACCTGCGGCAGTTGCGCGCCGTGCAGCCCAATGCCCCGCCCATTGCCTGCGAGTACTGGTCGGGCGGATTCGACCACTGGGGCAGGGCGCACCATCGCGATGACGCGGCGGTGCACCTGTACCACATGGCCGCCATCCTCGCCGTCGGCGCGCAGCTCAACCTCTACATGTTCCACGGCGGGACGAACTTTGGTTTCTACGGCGGACGCACCGCTCAACTGAACTCGTCGCACGCCGCCGGCTCCCGGTTTGGGTTCGTCACCACGAGCCACGATTACGACGCGCCGCTGTCCGAAGCCGGCGGACGCGGGCCAAAGTTCCTGGCAACCAAGCGCATCATGACCTTTGCCAATCAATTCGGCTGGCTCCTTGCCCACCTCGAGCCCGGGAGCCAGCCGGCGGCGGTCGCGCCCGACGATGTGAACCACCCCCCCAGCGTCCTGCATCAACACGGTTCACAGGGCGACGTGGTGTTCCTGCTCAAGACCGCCAAAGACAAAACCCGCGTCGCGAACCTGATGCTGCCCAATGGCCAGACGCTGCCAGTGACATTCGGCCGTGACCCCGTCGCGTGGTGTGTGTTTGACGCCAATCTGGGCGGCGTGGCGGAGCTGTCATATACGAATCTGCGGCCATGGGCTTTTGTCGATAAACGCATGCTCGTGTTGTTCGGCCCGGCGGGCAGTGAGGCGGTGGTGTGCATCGACGATGCGCCGCTGCAACTGAAGGTGCCCACCGGCCAGGCGCCGCTGGTCGAACAGCACGAAGGCCTGACCGTCGTCGTCCTGAACACCCCACAAGTGGACGCGGCCTACCTGTGTGGCGACGGCCTGGTTGTCGGTGCCGCCGGGCTCGACGCCGACGACGAACCGCTGCCGCTACCCGGTTGGCCCAGGATCACCACGATCAGGCCCGACGGCACAACGACACGGCAACCGACCACGATCATTCGTACCTCCCCAGCACCCCGCCTGGGTTCGTGGCAGCGGGCCGACCTGGGTGATTTCGTTGAAGGTGCCTCGCCGCGATTTAAGCCGATCGACGGTCCGATGAGCCTCGAGGCGCTTGGGTGTAACTATGGCTACGGGTGGTACCGGCTTTCGATCAAGGGCAAACGCCGGGGTGCGGGCAAGCTGCTGGCGCCGCAGATGGGCGACCGCCTGCACGTCTATGCCGACGGCAGATTAACCCAAATCCTCGGTGACGGGCCAAACGCGGCAAACGGCCCGACGCCGCTTCGCCTCAGCGGCGACATTGTCATTTTGGCCGACAACCTCGGCCGATGCAGTGACGGTTGGCGGCTTGGCGAGCCCAAGGGGTTATTCGGTCACATTTATGCGGTCAGGCAGGCCCGGCTGGGCAAGCCGAAGGTGGTCGCCGGCCGCGCGCCGGACCTGTTCGAGCTGGGCGGCTTTTTCCAGTTCGCCCGCCGCGGCGATCAACCCCCCGCAGACGCATTGGTCTGGCGGGTCAAGCCGGACGGACGAAAGCCCCTGATCTTCGACATCGACCGGCTGCCCGGCCGAGCGATGCTCCTGGTCAACAACCGACCCGTCGGGGCATATGACGCGGACCAGACGGCGGGCAAGGGCCGCTTCCTGCTGGAAGTCGGCCGGCACATCACCGGCGGTCGCAACGAGCTGAAGCTGGCACTGTTCGCCAAGCACAACGCCAGGACCAACCTGAACAAACACATCCATCTGTATCAGACCACGGCCAACCTCACCGCCAAGGCGTCGTGGGCGTTTGCGCGGTGGTTGCTGCCGAGCGACGACGACTTTGCGCCGCTGGCCAAAACCCGTCCCGCCCAGCCGTGCTGGTACCGCAGCACGTTCAGCGCCGCGCACACCGACGCGCCATTGTGGCTCGAACCGAGAGGCATGAGCAAGGGCCAGATCTTCATCAACGGCCACAACGCCGGCCGCTACTTCGTCGCCACGCGCACCGGCAAGGCCATGCCGCCCCAAAAACGCTACTACCTGCCCGAACCGTGGCTGCGGACCGACGGGCCGAACGAGCTGCTGCTGTTCGACGAACACGGCAGGAGTCCGACGCAATGCAAACTCGTCTACGATCCGATGGGCCCCTACGGGAAATGACGAATTGCGAATGACGAAACAGGTGAAGCCGCTTGCGGCTTAGCACCCCGCGTTCGACCCATGTCCAAATCCACCGCCCAACACCGCCGACTGGCCAAGGGGCAATCCGCCCGCTGTGCCGTCCTGACGATCAGCGACACGCGCACCGAGGCCGACGACAGCGGCGGTCAACTGATCCAGTCCGCGCTGACCGGGGCCGGCCACACCATCGCCGCCCACGCCATTGTCAAAGACGAACCGGCCCGGATCGAAGCACAACTCAGGTCCTGGATCGCCGACAACACGATCGAAGTGATCTGCTGCACCGGCGGGACGGGGATTTCAAGCCGCGACAGCACGATCGAAGTGGTCAGCCGCCTGTTGGACAAACCGCTGGACGGGTTCGGCGAGCTGTTCCGCATGCTCAGTTGGCAGCAGGTCGGCCCGGCCGCCATGCTCAGCCGCGCCGTCGCCGGCCTGGCGGGGCAAACGCTCCTGTTCGCCATGCCCGGCTCGCCCAACGCCGTCGAGCTGGCCATGACCAAACTCATCGTCCCGGAACTGCCCCACCTCGTGTGGGAACGACGACGGTAATGCTCTAAACGGGGTTCGTCGTTTATGAAACTTCCAAGGTGGCTAAAGTGGTGGTA
>JAZGCX010000083.1:0-5419 GCA_036477175.1 Phycisphaeraceae bacterium | reverse complement strand
CCCGGGTTTCATGCAGCACGCCGCCATCGTTTTTTGGCGACGGATCGCCATCCACGGCGTTGCGGATGTCGGCAACCGTGACGGAGTCCTGGTTGGCGACATCGCGTTTCCAGTTGAAGTGCTTGACGTGGTGATCGACTTCGTTGGCGCCGGTGACCCAGAAGCCGTCCCTTGCGGCGTCGAGATCGCCGATGATCGTCACGTCGGCGCGTCCAACCGCAACGTGCGGACCGACGAACCCAATTGCAAATCCGGCAGCACGTGCTTCGTCTTCGTTCGCCAGTTCAATAGCTGAGCCGCAAGCGGCTCGCAATTTCGACTCGTTCAAATCGTGGTCACCGCGCACGACCGCAATGATCCAGCGATCGTCAGCCTTGCACACCAATGTTTTGAGCATGTTTTCGGTTTTCAGTCTTGAGCCCAGCTGCTTCTTGAAGAATGTGCAAACGTCGTCGATGCCGGGACAGTTGGGCGTATGGATTTTCTCCAGTTCGCCTGTCGGTTCGCCGTCGAGCGAATAAGCACGTTCGCCGATCTCGCATTTCTCAACGTTGGCGGTGTAGTTGCCTTTGTCTGATTTGAGGATGACGTCCTCGCCGGTGGCCGAGGGAACCATGAACTCGTGACTGGCGCTGCCGCCGATGGGGCCGGACTCCGCTTCGACGACTTCGTAAGGCAGACCGCAGCGGTCGAAGATGCGGCAGTAGGCGTCGTACATGTCCTGATAGCTTTCGTCCAGACTCTCGATGGTCATGTTGAATGAGTAGGCGTCCTTCATCTGAAACTCGCGTGAGCGCAGGACGCCGAAGCGTGGGCGGAACTCATCGCGGAACTTGGTCTGGATCTGGTAGAGCGTGATGGGCAGTTGCCTGTAGCTTTCGACGTAGCCGCGGACCAGTTCGGTGATGACCTCTTCGTGGGTGGGGCCGAGGGCGAGTTGGCGGCCGTGGCGGTCGGTCACCACGAACAGGTTTTGGCCATAGGTGGCGCGTCGGCCGGTCTGTTCCCACAGCTCGATCGGCTGGAGTGTCGGGAGCAAGACCTCAACAGCCCCGGCGGCGTCCATCTCCTGGCGGATGATCTGCATCACCTTGCGCAGTGACCGCAGACCCAGGGGCAGGTAGTCGTAGAGGCCCGAGCCGAGCTTGCGGATCAGCCCGGCGCGGAGCATAAGCTGGTGGGACCGGACCTGGGCCTCGGCGGGGACCTGACGTGAGGTGGGGATCAGGGTCTGAGTCCACTTCATCGGCATGAGCAGCTTCCGCAGATTCTTCCGTTCGCGCTACGGCGTAACCACCAAGTAGCAAGCCGCTTATTGCAGGTCGCGCGTGGGCATCTTACCGGTCGCGGCACGGGTGGACCAGCCCGCCGCAGGCGGGTCCACGTGCAGCCGGCACATCTTTGAGCTCTTGGCTCGGCAAGCGGTTGTGGATAAGATCGCGTCATGCGGCGAGCGAAGTTGGGATTGCGGTTGGGGGTTGTTCTGGTTATTCTTCTGGCCAGCGGTTGTGCCAAGCCGCTGTTTCCGCAGGGCACGCCGCGGTCGCCTTATGAGCGGTACATGGCGCTTCGCGGACAGCACGCGCCGGCTAAGGAAGTCAACGCCTTTGGGCGGACTCAGCCGGCGCTGCGTGAGCGGCTGCGACCGCTGGGCAAGTGATCAAGGGGTCGGTCTGATAAAACTTCGCGGATTCAGGGATGATTGAAAGTTCAGGACGAAGCCGTCGGTTGTCCGATGACCACTAACGGCGGCGGGAAAGACGTAGGGTCAATCCTTTCCAGATGTGAGCGCACATGGCGGTGCCCGAACGTCGAACGCTGGTGGTCTTGGGGAGCCTGATCGGGGCAATGACCCTGGCCAGCGGGTTGCTGCTGATGCTGGAGCCGCGGCCGGCGGGGCCGACGAGCGGGGTGAGCCTCAACGCGGTGGCGCCGGCCGGTCGGGGGGCGGACCTGCTGTTCACCACGACGCCCCCTGCCGAGGCGGCATGGTGGTCGGCGATCGTGGTTCATGCCAGCGGCACGGCGTATGGGTCGGCTGAGGCGATCAATCGGGTGCACGAGCGACTGGGCCGTGGGGGTCTGGGCTACCATTTTGTGGTCAACAACGGGACGGGCGGCGAGGATGGCCTGATCGAAGTGGGCTTCCGCTGGCGGTATCAGTTCGTCGGCGCCTTCAGCAGCGGGCCTGATAGCGGCTGGTACAACCAGCGGGCGATTGGGATCTGCCTGGTGGGCGACGGCGAGCGGCAGTCGTTTACCCGCGCCCAGATGGTCGAGCTTCTGTGGCTGGTTCAACGGCTACAGGAGCGGTTCCAGATCCCGGCCGACCGAGTGGTGGTGCAGTTGAGCGACGGGGCGGGGGCAGTGGGCCGATTGTTCCCGGTCGCCCAGTTCAGGCAACAGTTGCTTCGCCGCATCGCCTCGTGAGGCGGGCCGGTCGGATCACTTCCGCGGGTCATCCCACAGCTTGCTATCATCAATAGTGGATTGGGAGCCGATCGTCGGTGTTGGCGCGGCTGAGTCAAGCCGGCCGGTGTCGCCCGACGCCGGCGGGGGTTGTCGTGGCGGGCGAAAGCAATTAAAGTGTTGCGGCATCCGTTATTATTTGGTTATACCCGATAGCTTGTGAGCGGTAGGCGCACCCAACCGTTGGGGGCAGGCGGGGTTGTGTCTGTCGCGAAGACTCGCCGAAACCATGGCCGATTCGCATGAGATCCTGGGCTATGAGGTGATGGCTACGCTCGGTCATGGGGCGGGCAGCACCATTTATGCCGTTCGCGACCGCAATCATCATGTCTATGCGCTGAAGAAGGTCGTCAAGCAGACACCGAGCGATCAGCGTTTCCTGGACCAGGCGGTGCTCGAGCACGAGGTCGCCAGCGGGTTCAACCACCCGGTCCTGCGTCGCAGTTACAAGCTGTTCCGGCAGCGGAAGTTGCTGCGGACGACGCAGGTGATCACGTTGATGGAGATGGTGGACGGTTTCACGCTTGAGCACTTCAACAACACCGACCTGGTGGCGGCGTGCCGGCTGTGCCAGCAGGCGGCCAGCGGGTTGGCGGCGATGCACCAGGGTGGCTACGTCCACGCCGACATCAAGCCCAACAACATCCTGCTGACCGACAAGCAGGAGGTGAAGATCATCGACTTTGGCCAGAGCTGCTCGATCGGCACCATCAAGGAGCGGATCCAGGGCACACCCGACTACATCGCGCCCGAGCAGGTGCTGCGGCGAAAGATCTCGCCGCAGACCGACGTATTTAACCTTGGCGCGACGATGTATTGGCTGCTGACCCGCCAACACGTGCCGACGCTGATTCCTAAGAGCAAGACCACACTGGGGATTCAGGCACCGCCGGCGTGCCAGCCGCCGCATGAACTCAATGACCAGGTGCCGCCGGCGCTGTCCAGCCTGATCATGGAGTGCATCAAGATCGAGCCGAAGCATCGGCCCGCATCGATGCAAAAGGTGCACGACCGCCTGGAGCTGGCGATCAGCCAGCTCGCGCGGCAACAAGACTCTGCCGGCCAGGACAGGGATGACACGACCGAGCCGTAGCGGAACGCCAGTTAAACTCGAACGGGGATATCAACCTTATCCAGCGATCACGTGGCGTTACCGCCGGATCGCTGTGCGGCGGGCCAGGTAGCGGCGAAGCGCCTCGATCACCCCTGGGCCTGGGCCGGCGTCGGTGATCAGCAGGTTGTAGTCCGCCCCCCGGCCGACGCATCCCCGACGCACCGCCTCCAGGTGCTCGTGCATCAATTGGGCATAGCGACGCTGCACCTGCGGCAGGTGCGTCCGCACCTGGCGACGGGTCTCGGCATCCACTAACCGCAGCCGCAGTGGACCGGCCGCGGCCAGGTCCAGTTCCTGCGGCGTCAGCACCTGAAACACGATCACCTCGAACCCGTCATGGCGGAGCCGGTTCAACCCATCGAACAGCTCATGCGGCTCGTCCAGCAGATCGCTGATCAGCACGATCAACCCGCGCCGTTTCATTAGGCTATGTGCGTGACGCAGGCTTGCGCCCAGGTTTCCCCGGCCGAGAATTGGTTGGACTTGCTCGAGTACCCGGCATAACCGTTGGAAGTGCGACCACGTCCCGCCGGTGGGCAGATGGCGCACCAGCTTGTCGGCATACACACCGAGCCCCACGCGATCCGATTGCCGGACCGTCAAGAAAGCGATCGCCGCGGCCAGCGTGGCCGCGTATTGCAGTTTTGTGATCGGCTCTTGCCCCTTGCCTCTTGCCCCGATTGCCGCAAAGTTCATCGATGCCGTGCAGTCCACCAGCAGATACACCCGCAGGTCGGTCAGGTGCTGGTACTGCCGCACGTACAGCCGATCGGTTCGGCCAAACAGCTTCCAGTCCAACTGTCGTATCTCGTCCCCGGAGCTGTAGCTGCGGTAGTCGAAAAACTCCGCACCGGAGCCGCTGTACGGCGAGGCGTGCGCCCCACCAAAGAGCCCCTGCACCATTCGCCGTGCGACGAACGCCAACCCTTGCAGCGACGCGTAGTCTGACGGTCCGAGCATCGCCGGATTGTAGGGGACTTTCTTGCCTCAACGCCATCTTGCGCCTTTAGGGTCTGCCAGCCCATATCATGGCCGGCGATGGGTCGGCCTGATCGTCAAGTCGAGGGCGAGTTGCGGCAACGGCGCCGGCCTTTTGCCGTGGTCGCCTTGTGCTGGATGCTTGGCATCGTGCTCGGGGCTGTCGTGTCCAGCGCCGCGGTGTGGTTGCTCGTGTCGGCCGGGACCGGCGCACTGGCATTGGCTTGTTGGCGGCGCAGGCCTTGTGCCGTGCACCGATGGATTCTGATTGCGCTGGTTGCCACCAGCGCCTCCTGGGCCGTCGTTCGCCAGCGCCACGTGCCGGCCGACAGCGTCCGTCAGTATCTGTTGCCGCAGCCTCAACTGGCCGAGTTGGTGGGCACCGTGGATGGCCCGCCGTACCTGAGCCCGCCGGCCCGCGGCGCGTTCGCCCCGTTCAGCTACAAGTCGCCGGCCACGCTCTTTGTTCTGCGGCTCGAGTCGATCGTCGTTGGCGGCGAACCGCGCAAAGTCTCCGGTCGGCTGCTGGTGCGGATGGACCGTGCGGACCACCGCCTGCGCAGCGGCCAGCGCGTTGGCGTGACCGGCTGGCTCAGCGCGATCGTGGGTCCGGCCAACCCCGGTGAGCGCGACTACCGCCGGATACTCGCCGATCGGGGGATTGCCGGGCGGCTGGCGCTTGGCAGCGTGGGCAATATTGAGCGGCTCGGTGGCGTGTCGCCTCGGTCGTGGTTTGGCCGCATGCGACAGGCGATCTCGGCCGAGGCGGCGCGGTCGTTACGCCTGGGTATGTCACGCGATCCGCAGCGGCTGGCGCTGCTCGATGCGCTTCTGCTGGGCCGGCGAAGTGCCGAACTG
>JAZGCX010000082.1:0-4540 GCA_036477175.1 Phycisphaeraceae bacterium | reverse complement strand
AGAAAGTGCTGAAGAACTTGGGCCAGGCGTTCGTCCTGAACAGCGGGGTCGTGGGGTCGGATTACGTGAAAGGCACCGGTCTGGGGCTGGCGATCTGCAAGGGGATCGCGGCGGCGCACGGCGGTTCAATCACGGTCGTGTCGGAGCCGGGGCAAGGTTGCGTTTTCACCGCTCTGTTGCGCGCCGATCTGAGCGAACCGGCCAAAGTTGACGCGAGCATCAACCTCACACAGGAGGCCGCGTAAATGAGCACGATTCTCGTCGTTGATGACATGGCGGTGTTCCGCGAGCCGATTGCGGCCTCCCTGCGGCTCGCCGGGTACGAGACCGTGTGCGCCGCGGACGGCAAGGTGGCGCTGGCGGTGGTGCGAGAGCAGCGGATCGATCTGATCCTGCTGGACATGGCCATGCCGGAGATGGACGGTCTGACGTTTCTCCGTGCGCTGCGCGGGGACCCCCAGCACCGGCGGCTGCCGGTGATCCTCCTGACCGCCGTCACGGAGAAAAATTACATCGTCCAGGCGGCGAAGTACGGGGTCTTCGATTGCATGCTCAAGTCGCATTTCTCCATCAAGGAACTGATCGCCCGGGTAAAAAAGCATCTTGGTGACCCCGGTGTTGCGTCGGCGGCGCGATCGGACGCCAAGCCACCCCGCGCTGACGTCACGAGCACAGGGCCATCGCCGGCAAGTTCACCAGACGCCGGCAAACCTCAGGAGCCGGCGACCCCACAAGCGGCTGCCCCCGTGGGCACCGAAGCGGCCAAGGCAGCGGCGGGTGAAACGCCGGTGGCATCACCCGTCGCCTCTTTGGAGGGCGTGAAGACCATCAAGGACCTCAAGCCGATCATGAGGCGCAGCGAGATTCAGGAGCACCTCGACAATTGCGGCGAACTCAAGGGTATGTCGCCGACCGTCGCACAGATTCTTACCATGACCCGCCAGTCGCAGTGCTCGATCGAGCAGGTGGCTCGGGCCATCAGGCAGGACCACGCCGTTGCCCTGAAGGTGCTGAAGCTGGCCAATTCCACCGTGTACACCCGGGGCGAACCGGTGGACTCGGTGCAGAAAGCGGTCATGCGGATCGGGCTATCCCAGATCCGCCAGGTGGTGCTCAATATTAGCGTCATCGATCGGTTCAGCTCAGAGGAACAAGGCAAATGCATCAGCGCGCCAAAGTTCTGGGAGCACTCGATCGCGTGCGGCCTGATCGCGGCCGAGATCACCCGAAGTCTCGGGAACAAGGATGCCCAGACTGACGCGGCGTTCACGATGGGTCTGCTGCACGACGTGGGTCGCCTGGAGTACATCGAGATATTTCGCGATGACTACACCCGTGTGCTTGAAGCGGCGAAAAAGCTGGAGCTGCCGGTCGAACAGGTCGAGTCGCGGATGCTGCTGATCAACCACGCCGACGCGATGGATCGGCTGCTCCACGCCTGGGGGTTCCCGAAGGACCTGATCAATCCGATCGCCTTCCACCACCTTTCCGTGGGCAACATCCGGCGGATGGCACCTCACACCCTGACGGAGGTGGCCACGCTGGCGCTGGCCAACCGCCTGGCCCACGCGCTGCTGCTGGGCAACAGCGGCAACCTGACGATCTACCCGACCGAGGAGTTCGTCGCCGCTCTCAAGCTCGACCGCGATCTGATCCAGCGGATCGAACAGGACGTGCCGGAGCAGACGGACGACATCAAGTATGCGATGCTGGCCCGGTCGAACGATGAGAGTTGGCCGCGGCTGAAGGATGAGCTTCAGGATCGCCTCACCAATCGCTTCCGCCCAATCCACGTGAGTGCCAAGCCCGAGTTTGATGCGTTCCGCATCCTGTGCGACCGACTGCGAACCACGGATGAGGAGCCGCCCAACATTGGCATCATTCATATGACGCATGTGCGGGAACGAGTTGCTCTCACGACGAAGTTCAAGGAGGCCGAAGCGGCAGCCGGGGACGTTGCGCTGCCGGTGATCATTCTGTCTCCCAATGGGGAGCTGCAGCTCGAAGATCGCGCGATGGCCGGCCGGGCAGTGCAACTGCTGCCATCTCCCACTTCACTGTCACGTTTCCTGAACGCGGCAACCCAGTTGCTGGCGGGGACCGATGCCACCCGCGGCGATGCGACTCGGGCCGCATAAACCACGGAAGATTGACGCAAGACCGCCCTACCGCAGCAGGTTGTACTTCACCACGCACCAGATCGCCCACACGCCGTCTTTCCAGCCGATCTTCTTGCCCTCGGCGTAGGTCCGCCCCGAATACGAAACGCCCACTTCAAACACCCGACAGCCGCGCTTGGCCAGCTTGGCGGTGATCTCCGGTTCGACACCGAAGCGGTCCTCCTCGATCGTGATGCTCTGGATGATCTCGCGGCGGAACACCTTGTAACACGCTTCCATATCGGTGAGGTTGAGGTTGGTCAGGCTGTTGGAGATAAGCGTGAGCAGCTTGTTGCCCACCGAATGCCAGAAGTACAGGACGCGGTGGGCCTGGCCCCCGGAAAAACGTGAACCAAACACAACGTCCGCCTTGTCCTCGACGATGGGCTGGATCAGCCGGGGATAATCGGCCGGATCGTATTCGAGGTCGGCATCCTGCACGATGACCAGATCGCCCGTCGCGGCGGCAAAACCGGTGCGAAGCGCCGCACCCTTGCCACGATTGGTCTCGTGGTACAACACGCACAGCCCGTCGGTTTCTTCCATCTGTTCGAGCTTCTGCCGCGTGCCGTCGGTCGAACCATCGTCAACGATGACGATCTGGGTCTCGATCGGCACCGACTGCACCCGCTCAACGATCTTGTCAATCGTCTGGACCTCGTTGAAGACAGGCATGATGACCGACAGCTTCATTCACCGACCTTCAAACGTATCGCCTCGTTCGGATGGCGCACGGGGCACCCCCCGCGTCCGGGTTGAACAGCTTATCACATGCATGACATAAGGAAAGGAAACAGGGACATTCGGTCTCATTCGCGACAACGTGTGGCCGCCGGACGTCTAGCCGCTGGCCGGGGGGCTGTATAAATAGGCGGTTTGCCCGGGTCGGCGCTTTTTCAATTGACTTTCAGCGGCGGGCGGTTTGCCCGGCCCCGTCCTTGCACAATAGCGCTGTGCGACAAGCGGGTGGTCTGGAAACAGGGGTCAGGGCTTGGGACAACGATTGGGGCGTCCTGTCGCCTGTCACGACAAAATACGTGAGGCGGGCTAGTGCGGGGGAGCATTCGCAGGTATAATGTAATGATTGTGCGTCAGGGGGAAGCATGGTTGCGGAGAAAGGGTAGTATTTATGTTTGTGCACTCACTCAAATGGATCATTGCCGCATCGTTCGTTGGGCTGATCGCTGCGAGCCCGGCGTTGGGCCAATTGCGGATCGTCACCTACAACACCGCCAACGGCAGTTTCAGTGGCAATAACATATTTCCACGCACCGGCATGGACGTCGTCCTCCAGGCGATCAGCGATGAGGTGACCAACGGCTTTGCCAGACAGATCGACGTGATCTCGTTCCAGGAACAGGCCCACCCGGGTTTCACGACACAGGGGTTTGTGGACCTGCTCGATGGCATCTACGGCGCAGGCACCTACGGCCGCAGCACCCTCTTAACCGGCGGAAGCAGCATCCACCAGACCCTGGTTTACAACACCCAAACGGTTCAACTGATCGACGAGATTGTCTTTGGGACCTTCGGCGGTGCGGCAGCGGCGCGGCAGACGGCTCGGTTCCAGCTTCGACCCGTCGGTTACGACAACTCCGCCGACTTCTACGTCTACAACGACCACTACAAAGCCGGCACCGGGTCAACGAATGAGGCGCGGCGGGTCTTTGAGGCCACGACCGTGCGGACAGACGCCGACGCGCTGGGCGAGGGCACACACATTATCTACACCGGCGACTTTAACATCCAAACCAGCGCCGATTCGATGTATCCGATCATGTTGAGCGCCGGCGCCGGTCAGGCCTTCGACCCGATCAGCAGACCCGCCTCCTGGCACAACGGCTTTGCCTCCAGGGACATCCACACACAAAGCCCGCACGACGGCAGTGACGGCCTGACCACCGGCGGAATGGACGACCGCTTCGACTTTCAACTGGTCACCGGTGAGTTCCTCGACGACGAAGGCCTCAGCTACATCAGCGGCTCTTATCACGCCTTCGGCAATAACGGCTCGACCTTCGACGTGGCGATCAACAATGCCTCTAATACATACCCTCTAACAGCGGACCAGCTCGACGACCTGGCCCACGTCAGCGATCACCTGCCGGTCGTCGCCGATTATCAGGTGCCGGCCAAGATGACCGCGTCGCTGGGGCCGGTCGCCGGTTCGGTGATCGTGGGCGCGGGCCTGAACGTCGATGTGACCGTGGAAAACACCGCCAACGTCGTGGCGGCAATCGGCGCGGATGAGCTGGACTACTCGATCAGCGGCACCGGGGCGGTCACGGGCTCAGACAGCGGCACCGACCCGGCGCTGGGCGGCGGCAACGTCCACGCGATTTCCCTTGACACCGCCACAGCCGGTGCCAAGAACGGTCAGG
>JAZGCX010000081.1:0-2182 GCA_036477175.1 Phycisphaeraceae bacterium | reverse complement strand
GGTGACCCACCGGTGCAGGCCGTGCTTGCGGGCTTCGATGAACCCCGCCTGGTCGATATAGGAGAGGATCACCCCGCCGAAGATCGTGCCGTAGACGTTTGCGTCCCGCGGCATCATCACCACGCGCAGGGCGGCATCGCATTTCGGAGTGCTGCTCATGGCGTGCATCATGCGGGCAGGCGACGTCCGGCACAAGCAGCAGGGGGCCGGGCGGTCAGCCTGAGCCGGGGGATCACTCGCAGACGGTCGCTATAGCTGGCCCAATGAGATGGTCGATAACTGCCGCATGACCACCCCCCGGGTGTCGATTCTGGTGCCCAACTTCAACAACGGTTGCCACAGCTCCAAGACGGGCGAACGAGACTTCCTCGGCGACCTGCTTGAATCGCTTCGCAAGACGCTTCAGTGCGACCCGACGCCGGTGGAGATCATCATTGCAGACGATGGCTCGACCGATGGTTCGCTGGCCACCTGCCGGGATTGGGCCCAGCGGACATGGCGCGGCGGCGAGCCGTTTTGTCGGCTCCTTCAGTTCGAACACTGTGGTGTGCTCAGCGTGGTTGCAAACCGCCTGACGCGCGAAGCCCGGGGGGAATTGTGTTGTCGGCTTGACGGCGACATCGTCATCCTCACGCCGAATTGGGCGAGCGAGCTGTGCCGGATCTTCGACCATGGGCCGCCCACACTTGGCATCGTCGGCCCAAAGCAACTGTCGCCCGATGGGCGTCTTCATGCCGCCGGCGACTGGGTGCTTCATCCACGTGGATACCACCACATCGGCCAGGGCGCCGAACGCGACGCGATCAGCCGGGCGATCGAAGTCGATCACGTGATGGGGTGCTTCTACTGCCATAGGCGGGCGGTGTGGGAGCAACTCGGCGGTTACGACGAATCGATCCTGCGCGGCCAGACCGTGGACTTCGGCCTCAACGCGCGGCTCCACGGCTGGAGGGCAATCTTCACGCCGACTATTGAGTTTGTGCACTATCACACCGAGCGGGTGGTGCGCGACACCCGGGCCGATACCGGGCATGGCGTTGACGAAGGGCTCGAGCGCTTCGCCGACAAGTGGGGCTTCGATCGGCTTGCCCCTGACTTGGATGAGGTCGCCGCGCGATATGCTGGAACGCCGCTGCTGTGGAATGCGGCTGTGTTCGGCCCTGCTGCGGCTTGGCCGCCGGAGACCGACGCTGCGGCGATCGACATCAGCCACACCGAGTGGACGCGTTACACTGAGGATGCGGCCTTTCGCGAGGCCGTTCTCAGGCGGGTGAAGTTCTTCGATCAGATCGCGCGGAAGTTTGCGCCCCGGGGGCGCGTGTTACTCATGTACTCTCGGGCCGGACTTCTGTGCCATCTGCTCGCCCATCAGGGTATGTGTTGCGTCGGCGCCGATCCCGATCCGAACCTCATCGGTATGGCGGAGACGATCGTCGCCCGCCAAACCTACCCCGGCGATCCGCCGCGCTATCTTCTGCAAAGCGATCGCAGCCGGATTCCGTGTGACGATGGATCGGTCGATGCGCTGTTGCTGTTGGATATCGTCGAGCACCATCGCAATCCGGTCGGGCTGTTCAAGGAGGCCCAGCGAGTCCTTGTGCCGGACGGCGTGCTGGTCCTTCTCGTGCCGCTGCGCGACGATCCGCTCGATGTGCGATTCGATACGGTTCATGCCTACAGGAAACACGAGCTGCAACTGCAGCTTCGGGCCTCGCGATGCTTCGAGCCTCTGCCTCTGGAGCCGGAGGGATTGGAGAACGGGGTCATTGCGATGGTTGCTCGGCGGCGTGACGTCGCTGACCGAGCGTTCACATCCACGCATGTTCCCGCCGAGGCGCCTCCGCGCGACGCAGTACCCGCCGGGTCGTCGGTTCAGGCCGCGCTCTAACTGTTCAGCTGGCAGCCAGTAGTTGAGCTGGAATGGGTTGTTGTCATGGTGGTCGACGATCTCGCGTCAACCTTGTAGCGCGGGCATTAGGCAGGACTGAGGGTTTGTGTCGCGCGGCATCATCACGACCCGCAGCGCAGGCGGTTGCTTGGCGTCATCGCTCATGCGGACCATCATCTGCGAGCAAAGCGATTTCGACAAGTTGGACCGTCGGTGGGGCGGGGGTACCCCCAAATTTTCCAGGCAATTTCCAAAGTCGCAAGGTGTGCTCGATGGACCGCTTGGTGATCTAGC
>JAZGCX010000080.1:0-2892 GCA_036477175.1 Phycisphaeraceae bacterium | reverse complement strand
ACAACAGAGACGGCACCAACAACAAATCCAAGTGCAAGGAGTCGAAGCTTCATTGGTTTACCCTTCCCAAAGTTTCGGTTGCGCTCCTTCTGCCCTTCCCCACTGCTCAAATCGTACCCTGGAGCCGGCCGATGCTGGTACCCAAGATCAGGACCTGACCTCAATACCCCACCGCCTGGCCGCCTCCATGCCCAACGGTGCGGAGTTTGGCGAATGTGACCCCGTGGCCGCGCTGAGGCAAGTTGTATTTTCCCCCCTGGCGGCGTCAGCCAAGAGCGAACCCGCCTGCTTGCCTAGGTTCTCCTCGATCTTCGCCACAGTAACAACACGAAAGATCGTGTGCTACCCCTTCACTTCTTGGTCGCAATCGTTCATCATATCAAAGAGCCACACCCCGGCGGATGCCTGCGCTGCGCCGAGAGGAGGCCGGACTGCGACGCTGGGTACTCAAATGAGGTGTTCGCGGGGATGGTGTCATGAGCGTACCTAGCCCGTTTCGGATGACCATCGATGACCGTTGAGACATCGTCCCAATTGCTGCAGCTCGATCGCGTGTCCGGGCCGGCGATCGAATGCCCGCCGATCTCGCCGCAAGCGGGCGCGACACTCGGCCGGGCCACGGACTGTGAGATCCGCCTACCTGACCCCAGTGTGTCGCGGCGTCATGCGTCGATCATGCGGCGCGGCCAGCAATGGTTCATCACCGACCTGAAAAGCCACATCGGCACGACCCTGAACGCAATTCGCCTCACGCCCGGGCAACCGACGCCGCTGGCCGACCACGACCTACTCGCGGTTGGACCGTGGATCTTCACGATCGTGTTGGGCGAGACGCCAAGTCGAAAGTCGATCATGACTGAAGTCGGCACGCCCTCATCACAGCGGGTGGAAAGGGTGAGCCCGACCGAGCTGCAGCTGGCCTACCATCGTCTGAGCCTGCTCATCGACTGCGCTGCCCTGATCAACAGAGCCACCGATGAAAAAACCCTGGCCGACGCGCTGTTGCAATCGGCGCTGGAGGGCACAGGCTACCACCGCGCCTGCCTCATCCGCCCAGTCGGCGCCGGCGAGGAAATCGAGGTGCTCGGCTATCTCAGCAGCGACGATGAGGGGTCGGACCGGTCATTCAGTCGCTCACTGGTGCGGATGGCCTCATGCGGCGAACTGGCATGTTTGACCTCCAGCGCGCCGGTACCGATGGGGGCAAGCGTCGCGGCGCTGCGGATCACCGAAGCGATCTGCGCCCCGATCTATGTAGGCTCGTCTATCAACGCGTACCTGTATCTGGACAATCGCGGTGAAGAAGCGGCCGTCCAGCCGGACGCGGCCAGCTTCTGCCAAGCGATCGCCCGCGTGGGCGGCCTCTCGCTGGCAAACTTGAAGCGAGCGGAGCTTCAGCAACGCCAGGATCGGATCGTCTCGGAACTCGCCGCCGCGCGAGACGCCCAGGGGCTGATCATGCCGGGCGAGCGGGGCACGGTCAACGCGCTGACCTACGCCATGTGCATGCGGCCCGGGCGCTTCGTCGCCGGTGATCTCTTTGACGTGGTGGCGCTGGAAGCGGGCCGGGCTGCGGTGTGTGTGGGTGATGTGTGCGGCGAAGGGATCGGCGCCGCGGTACTCATGGCGTCGGTGCAGGCCCATCTCCACGCCACGCTGCTGCAATATGGCGAACCAGCCTCAGCACTGAACGCGGTCAATCGTTATATCACCGAACGCTCAGCCCCGGACAAGTTCGTCTCCATGTGGGTCGGCGTGTTTGATCTGCCCCACGGCGTGTTGCGCTACGTTGACGCCGGCCACGGGCATTGGCTACACCGCCCGGCCGGCCAACTGCCGCAAAGGGTAAACCAGGGCGGGGGCATTCCCCTCGGGATCGATTCGGCGTTCCGCTACCAAGCTCAGCTCCTGTCGATCGGCACAGGCGATCGGATCATCGTCTATAGCGACGGCATCGTCGAGCAGGTCTCAGCGGGCGGCGAACAGTTCGGCCTCAAGCGCATCCTTGAGACGTTGAAGGACTGCCGCTCCGCCGAGCAGGACATTGATGTGCTGTTCCAGGCCCTCGACAACTTCGCGCCCGGAGAGGATCTCGCCGATGACACGACCGTCGCGTCGATCGAGTGCGGTGCTACCGGAGGGAATGCCTAGCCTTGAGTTGAACGAAAGTCCTCGCAGGGCGGAATGGGAACGACGCGGTTGGGGTTTCGCTCAGTGCTTGGACAGTGGGCTTGCCTGCTTGACGCGCCCCGGCAAGCCTCCAGCCCTGTCAATATCCGACCGCCTGGCCGTCGCGTCGGAGGTCGCTGGCCCCGAAGTATCCGTCGCCAAGTTTGTAGATCGCCTGCCCGCCACCGTGGGCAACGGTACGGGCATCGGCGATCGTGACATCGTGGCCGCGACCTCGCAGGCCGTCGTACACGGCCGGGTCGAACCCAGGCTCAACGCTCACCTTCAACCCGCCGTCGATACGCCAGCGAGGGGCGTCCAGCGCGGCCTGCGGGTTCTGGCCATAGTCCGCCAGCCGGATCATCACCTGAGCGTGGCCTTGGGGCTGCATGAACCCCCCCATCACGCCAAAGCTCATGAGCGGCTTGTGTTCGCCGATTGCGGCTTCGCGGGTAACGAAGCCGGGGATGATCGTGTGATACGGTCGCTTGCCGGGGCCGACCTGATTCGGGTGGCTGGCTTCGAGCGTGAAACACGCCCCGCGGTTCTGCATGGCGATGCCCGTGCCGGGAATGACAATCCCCGAACCGAACCCCGTGTAGTTGGACTGGATGTAGGAGACCATCGAGCCTTCGGCATCGGCGGCAGTCAGATACACCGTGCCGCCGGGCTTCGGCGTGCCATACTTCACCTCTTGCGCGCGGTCCGGCTCGATCAGGCTCG
>JAZGCX010000008.1:0-4784 GCA_036477175.1 Phycisphaeraceae bacterium | reverse complement strand
GCGCGCAAGCGGGCGGAGCAGACCCGCATGCAACTCGCCGCGATCGTCGAGTCCACCGACGACGCCATCGACAGCGTGGCGTTGGACGGCACCATCATGAGCTGGAACGTCGCAGCAGAGCGGCTGTTCGGCTACTCCGCTGCCGAAGCCGTCGGACGAAACATCAGGATGCTTGTACCGCCGGACCGGACGGAGGAAGCGATGGAGATGATGGAGGGCGTCAGGCACGGGCAGATGTTCCAGAATTTTGAGACGGTTTGCCTGCGCAAGGACGGTCGGGCCTTTGACGTGTCGCTGACCGTCTCGCCGGTCAAAGATGAACACGGCAACATCATCGGCACCTCGGGGATCGTCCGCGACATCACCGAACGCAAGCGGACGGAAGAGGCGCTGCGCGACAGTGAGCAGCGTTATCGCAACCTGTTTGAGCGCGCCCCGATTTCGATTACAGAGGAGGATTTTACGGAAGTGGGCCGGTGGCTCGATGAACTCAGGGCCGACGGGGTCCGCGATCTGAAGGCCTACCTTGCCGCCAACCCGCAGGCGGTTCAGCACGCCCTATCGCTGGTCAGAGTGCTGGACGCCAACGAGGCCGCGCTTGAAATGTTCGAGGCCCGCGACAAGGCGGAACTGTTTGCCGGCTTCCCCGCCATTTTCAAGGACGAGACTTACGAGACTTTCGCCCAGGAGCTGATCGCCATCTGGGAAGGCAGGAATCAATTCGAATGCGAATGTCAGGCATCCACCCTCAAGGGGAATCACCTCGATGCCATCCTCCGATGGTTTGCTCCGGTGGTCTCGGGTCGTTTGGACCTTTCGAGGATGATTGTGGCGATTACCGACGTCACCGCGCGCAAGCGAGCGGAGGTGGCGCTGCGGCACAGCGAAGAGCACTACCGTGTGGCCGCAGAATCCAACCGCCGGCTCCTGCACGAGGTGAACCACCGGGTGCGCAACAACCTCGCCAGCCTCCTGAGCCTGATCAGCCTGATTCGAAAGAACGTCGATCAAGTCGAGGATTTTGCCGCGGCCATCGAGAGCCGGCTTAAGGCCATGTCACAGGTTCACAGCCTCCTGGTGGAAGCCGGTTGGCAAGACATCCACCTGTGCACGCTGGTCAATAGCCTGATCGCTTCGGCGCACGCGACGGCCGCTCACAAGATCGACGTCATCGTGGACGGAGCACCCACGCCGATCAGCCCGCGCCAGGCCGTGCCGCTGGCCATGTCCCTGACCGAGCTTTTTACCAACAGTTGCAAACACGGGGCGCACCGATCGGCCACGGGCAGGGTGCACATCGCCTGGCAGACGACCCGGCGTGATGGGAACACGTGGGTACAGCTCACCTGGTGTGAGAGCGGCGGGCCTGAGGTCAAAAGCCCCGTCACCCCGTCGCTCGGCACGGAATTGATCGAAGGCTTCGTCAATTTCGAACTCGGCGGCCGCTGCCAACTGCGTTACCCGCCCTCGGGCGCCGATCACGTGATCGAGTTCACGCTCGACCAGACCCATCGCGCCGATGTGCCGGTGCAGGCGGACAAGGCGCCGGCGGTCAATCGGTTGGGAATATAATGTAGCCGATGGATTGGATCTATCTGGACAACAACGCCACCACGCAGCCGGCCCCCGAGGTGGTCGAGGCGATGGCCGGCGTGCACGAGTCGCTGTGGGCCAACCCGTCGAGCGTGCACCGGTTCGGCCAGTTGGTCCGACACCGCGTCGAGCTGGCCCGCGCCGCCGTCGCGAAGCTGATCGGCTGCCGCGATCGTGAGGTGGTGTTCACTTCCGGCGGCACCGAGTCGAACAACCTGGCCCTTCGCGGCGTGCTGGGGGTGTCGGCGGCGCCGGGATCGAGGCGGTCCGGGTCACTGCGGCCGGGGGTGTTGATCACAACGAAGATCGAGCACACCGCCATCCGCGAGCCCGCCGAGGACATCGCCGACGCGGGCGTCAAACTCGTTCACGTCCCGGTCGATCGCGACGGTCGCGTTGATCCCGATCGGTTTGCCCCGACACTGGCTGAACACGCGACCAAGGACGGCCGCACGCTGGTGAGCATCCAGTGGGCAAACAACGAGACCGGCGTGATTCAGCCGATCGACCGGCTGGTTGCGCTTTGCCGCGAATATCAACACAGCAGCGGCATTCGGGTGATCTTCCACTGCGACGCGACGCAGGCGGTGGGCAAGGTGCCGGTCGATGTGAAGCAGGCCGGCGTGGACCTGCTGACCCTTTCAGCCCACAAGTTTCACGGGCCAAAGGGCGTCGGCGTACTGTACATCCGCAGCGGCGTGCGGGTCCGCGCCCAGCAGCGCGGCGGCCCGCAGGAGCGCGAACTGCGCGGCGGCACCGAAAACACCGCCGCCATCATCGGCCTCGGCGTCGGGGCCGACCTGGCCCGCCGCTTCCTCGAAGACCGTGACCAGATCGACCGGCTTGCCGCGATGCGCGATCGGTTCGAGGCGGCCATCCTCGACGCCCTGCCCGACACGCAGGTCCACAGCCGCACGGCAGCCAACGGTCGGCTATGGACCACCTCCAACCTGGGCTTCCCGCGTCTTGAGGCCGAGGCGATCCTGCTGGCGCTGAGCGAGAAGGGCGTGTGTGCGTCGGCGGGGGCGGCCTGCTCCAGCGGGTCACTGGACCCTTCGCCGGTGCTGCTGGCGATGGGCGTGCCCGAACCGGTGGCACACGGGTCGGTTCGATTTTCCATCGGCCGGTTCTCGACCGAGGACCAGATCGACCAGGCGATCACGATTGTGCCGCAGGTGGTGCGGAAGCTGCGAACGACGCTTCCGGTGCAGGTGTAAGGTCGCGACGGGGTGCACGCTGATCTGTAAACGTTTTTGGGTGAGACCTGGGAAGTCAACCGCTTTCGAGACAAAGTTTGATCCCCTTGACGGCAGTGGCCGATTGCTACACAGTAACGATGCCGGCGAGGTAGCGGCCGATGCAGTTGATGACCTGGACGATTGCGAGACTGGGCGGCAGATTCAACCTGCTGTTTGAGCCATACCGCCAACGCGTCATGCACTCGGCGCTGGGGCGGTTTCTCGACGCACCGCTGGACCTGATGGTGGGCCTGGTCGAGCCCGACGGCACGGAGCGCGTCCTGCCCCTGACCGCGCGGGGCTCACCGCTATTCAACTGTGAACAGTTCGAACGCCTCAACTCCATTACCTTCCGCGGCTACAGCGAACGCTACCGCCTGCGCTTCGAGTTCAACATCCACAGCGTCTTCTACCCGCAGCACGAGCCGTTGTGCCTGTCGCCGGCGTTTTACCTCGAGATGCGCGTCAATCCGTCGAGCTGGGTGTGCTGGCACACGCCCACCGGTCCGGTGCCCGACAAGGTCAAGCTGTTTATCCGTCTCGATCGGCCCGACACGCGCATCACCGCGACGGATGGGCGGCCGTCCCCAACCGCACACGATCGTGCCTGGGGGCCCCACATCGATCTGGAATACCGCAACGCGCTGAACCCCGACCCGGGCACGCCGGTCCACTTCGACCGGCCGGCGAATGTCGAGCGCACCGTCCAGGTGCGCGAGCGGATCGTCAGCCTCAACCCCGACGCGACCGCCGAGCCCGACGGCAAAGGCTTGGTCTACGAAATACCCGTCACCGAGCCCGGCAGCGGGATCAAGTGGCGAATGGTCTGGGCCGCTTACTGCGGCGACCCGGTGCTCGACGTCAAGGTCGCCGACGCCATCCGCCCCGCGCGGTTCCATTACATCAAGTACTGGTCCGGCCTCGACCAGGTGCTCGACGAAGCGATCGGCCAGCGCGACGACTGGTTGGCGCATTCACGCCGGTTCGAGAAGCTGATCGATCAGACGCCGCTGACGGTGGATCAGCGCCACCTGATCAACCAGAGTTTCCAGGCGTTTGCGAGCAGTGCCTTCTGGTGCGACCTGGACGAGCCGGGCGGCAAGCCGGCAGCACAACAGCCGGTCGAGGTCCGCCATGACCCGACCGGGGCCCCGGTGGCCGGCCGCGGCGCCTTCGAGGGCTTTGGCGGCACCCAGTGGTTCAGCGTCTGGGAAGGCGGGGGGTTCTACCACTCGACGATCGACGGGCAGTACAACGTCGCCCTGCTTTACCTGGCGCTTTGGCCGCAGTTGCTGGCATTGCAATTCAGCCAGTGGGCCGAGCATGAAACGTTGCACCAGCCGTCGGGCGGCAGCTACCTGTGCCACGACCTGGGCAGCGGCCCGCACGCCACCGGTCAGGCCTATCCCCACGCCATGCCCGTCGAGGAAAACGCCAATTTCCTGCTGCTGATGCAGACCTACTGCCACTGGACCGGCGACCTGACCGTGCCGCAACGTCACACCGACCTGATCGAACGCCTGGCCAACTACCTGCTGTGGACCGACCGCGATCAGAGCGGCTTCCCCGCCGAGGGGACCGCCAACTCGATCGACGACGCCGGCCCGGCCATGCAATACGCCCGCAAGCAGACGTACCTGGCGGTCAAACGCCTGGCCGCCCTCCGCGCCGCGGCCGACCTGCTGGGCCACATGGGTCGCCACGAATTGGCCGAACGCTGCGACAAGACCGCCGACGCCGACGCCGCCAAGGTCGATTACCAGGCGTGGTTGGCTGACCACTACAGCGTCTGTGTGGACCGCTCAGCCGGCGGGCTGCTAAACGCCTGGACGGGCGAGCCGCTGCCCTACGACGAGATCGCCGGCTGGGACGCCTACTCGATCTACACCGGCAATGGACTGCTGCTGCCGGCCATGATCGGCCAGCCCCCGCTGTTGGACAACGACCGTTTGG
>JAZGCX010000079.1:0-8171 GCA_036477175.1 Phycisphaeraceae bacterium | reverse complement strand
CAGTTCCTGCCGGCGGCGGGCCTCTAGTTCGGCCTGGGCGCGGGCCCGGGCGTCGGGGGCGCGAATCTCCGGCACGCTCGGCCGCTGCCCCTGCTGCGCCCGCAGCGCTTTGGCACGCTGCTCATATTCGGCCTTGGCACGCGCCCGCTGGAGGCGCTCGGCCATGCTCAGGTTGATCGGCTCGGTCTGAGATGGCACCGGCGGCGGCTTGAGCTGCGCGCGGCGCGGCGCGGCCAGTGTGTCGAGCCGTCGCCGCGTCGTGGGCTCGCGCTGGTCCGTGCGGGGCCGGGCCGACGAGTCCCGGGCGTTCCTGGCCTCATTGATCTTCTTCAGCACGCTGGCAATCCACCCGCCAAACACGGAGATCAAGAGGATCGACACGATGATCGCATCGATCAGGTCGATGGCCAGGGTTGGCATAAGGCCCGTTGTCATGGTCTGCTCCGGGGCATGTCAAGGGTGCTGCTGATGATTATTAAGTGTATCGTGCTCATCGACGAAAAACATGGGCCGGCCGGCGACCGGGGTATCCAGCGGCCGGACGCTGATGCCATACGCCGGCTCGAGCAGGTCGGGCCGGAGCACCTGCGACCAGGGTCCGGACGCCGCGAGGGTTCCGTCACGCATCAGCCACACGTCGTCGGCATACCGGGCCGCCAGGTTCAGATCGTGCAGCACGACGAGCACCGCCAGGCCGGACCGTGAAAGCTGCACCAGCAAGCGCATCGTGCGGTGGAGGTGTCGAAGATCCATGCTGCTGACCGGCTCGTCCAGGAGCATGACCCCGGCAGGGCCCGGATCGGGGCCCCGGCCGCCCGCCTGCGCCATCGCACGGGCCAGCAACACCCGCTGTTGCTGACCGGCCGACAACTGGGCATACACACGCTGACGAACAAGCCGTAAGTGACACGCCTCGATGGCCTGCTCGATCGCCCCAGCGTCGGCGGGCAGGGCAAATCGACCCATGGCCACCACCTGCTCGGCCGTGAACGCGAAACTGACCCGCCCGTGCTGGGGCACGTAACTGATGCAGGCGGCCCGTTGCCGCCCGGACCAAGACGCGACCGGCCGGCCGGCCAGCGTCAGTGAACCCGACCACGGCAGGAGCTGGCCGAGGATCAACCGAAGCAGCGTCGTCTTGCCCACGGCGTTGGGCCCGATCAAGGCACACACCCGCCCGGCGCAGAGCCGGGCTGACAATCCTTTCACGACCGCCCGGCCCGGCTCGTAGCCAAACCAGACGCCGTCCAGGTCAACGACCTGGGCATCGACGGCGCTCAGGTCGCCCTCGCCGCGCAGCTCGGCTCGGCCGAGCTTGCCCAAGGCAGGGGCCGCCGCCTGATGCCCCTGCGGGGGATTATTCGTCGTTGGGGATTCGTTATTCGTCATTCGGTCGCGGCAGCGTTGTCCGGTAACAGCGGGTGAGCGCGGATGGGGACGCCCGGGCGTTTGCGGGCTGATTTTAGGGCATTGCGGCTCAGGTCGCGTCGCGGTGCGTCCGATTTAACTGATGAGCCCGCATCCGGAGGCAGAGAGCCCACATGACTGAGCACGAAGCGCCCAACCTGCCCAAGGCGCCCGATACGCAGCAGGCCGAGAGTCTGATCGGCGAACTGGAAGAGCGCCTGAGCCAGCTCAAGAGTTGGCAACAGGAATCCGACCAGCACTTCGCACAGTTACAGGAGCACACCAGGCGGCTGGACGAGCAGCGTGCCGAGATCGAGCAACAGCGTCAGGAGATCGCCGCCCAACGCCACCACGTTGACCAGCAGCGAGAGGCCTTCGACGAACAACAGGCCCAACTGCAAGACCGCCAGCAGCAGCTCAGCGAGCAGGAGGACCGGCTCAACGCCGAGCGGCAGGATTTCAACCAGCAGCAAGCGGAACTGGAGCAGCAGCGCCGCCAGCTCGACGAAGCCCGCGGCGGTATCGAAGACGACCAGGCGGAGTTGGCCGATCGCCACCAGCAGCTCGATGCACAGCGAAGCGAACTCGATGCGCAGCAGCAGCAGCGCACCGACGCGATCGAAGCCCAACAGCAGCAGCGCACCGACGCGATCGAAGCCCAACAGCAGCAGCGCGAGCAGTTGGAGCAGCTCTCGGATGAACTGGAGCAACGGACCGCCGAGCTGGAGGCCCGCGAGGCTGAACTGGAACAGAAACTCGACGCCCAGCGTCGCCAGATCGAACAGGCGCAGCAGCAGGCCGACCGTGACTTGCAGCAGCGCTCAAGTGAGTTCGAGCAGCGCGCCGCCGAGTTCGATCGGCGCACGGCCGACTTCGACCAGCAACAGTCCGAACTCGATCACCTGCAATCTGACCTCAAGGAGCGTGAAGCCGAACTCGAGCAGAAGCTGTCCGACTACCAGCAGATGCTGAAGCAGAGCAAAGACAAGCTCGTGGCCGAGCGGGATCAGTTCGAGCAGAAGCAGCGTGAACTCGATAAGCGGGCCGAACAGGTTGAGGTCACCCACAAAAAGAGCAAGACCAGGAACCAACGCGAGGCGACCCGCCGTGCCAAGCTGCACCAATACCGGAAGTTGATGCGTAAACGGACCGAGGGGTTGCGTCAGGCCGAGGTGCAGTTGCATGTCACGCGACAGCAGTACACCGGGCTGGAGCAGCAACGGCAGATGCTCGTGGAGGTCAAGAAGTTCCTGGAGTCCAGCGAGGCCGAGATGGTGCGTCGCTGGGCCACGCACAAAAGCGCGACCCTGGTCGTCGGCATGGTGCTGTGCGTGCTGCTGCTGACGGTCGTCAGCTACGGCAGCGCCAACCGGTTCGTCCATCCGGTGTGGCGTGCCACGGCCGTGTTTGAAGCCACGCCGCCCGAAGGCGCCGAGACCTCGACCGCCGCCTGGCTGAACCATCACCAGCAACTGATCCTCGGCGACGTGGTGATGGGTGAAACGATCAGCCAACTCAACCTCCGCGGCAACTACTCGTTCAAGGACGCCCAGTCGCTGCGTGAACACCTGCGCAAGACGTTGATGTTTACCGCGGCGACACCGGGTCGGCTGGAGTTGACGTACCGCCACAGCGACAAGGCGGCCGCGCCAATGCTGCTCGAGTCGATCGGTCGAGCGTTTGTGGGGTATCAGACGACGCTGGACCGGATCGCCGACCGTGCGATCTCCACGCGGATCCTCCAGGCCGCCGCTGTGGACCCCAAGCCGGTCGAGGACCGCCGCCTGATGGTGGCCGGCATTTTATTCGTCAGCTTGTTGCTCACGACATCTGGGCTCACGATCGTTGCGCGGTGGTGGCTGCGGCGTGCCAGCCGGGTGTTCGACGCTGAGGCCAACGCCTCGCTGGCCGTGCTCGATGACCCCGACGCATGGGCCGACGCGGCGGCCGAGTCGGCCGAGCCAGCCCACGAGCCCAACGACTGAGCCCACAACACGCATCACTCACATTTAGTAGCGGCGCCCATGCCAAGGCCTGCAACCGCCTGGGCGCGGCGGCGAATCCAAGCACCATCGGCCACATGCGGCCATCCACCGTGGCACCCAACGGCTTGCCTTTGGTTTGACAAACCGCTGCCCAGCAGTACACTGCGCGATTCTGCATGGTCCGGGCTAAGGTCAGTAGACGGATGAATCGCCAGACGTACCACGCCAAGAACGGCCAGGTCAAACAAAGCTGGTGGATGATCGACGCCTCCGACCAGGTGCTCGGTCGGCTGTCGGTGAAGCTGGCCATGATCCTGATGGGCAAGAACAAGCCGCAATACACGCCGCACCACGACGTGGGCGATTTCGTCGTCGTCACCAACGCCGACAAGATCAGGCTCACCGGAGCCAAGCCGGACAACAAGTTCTTCCAGACCTTCAGCGGCTATTCCGGCGGGCAGAAACGATACAGCTACCGGTGGATGCTCGAACACAAGCCCGAACTGCTGCTGCAGCGATCGGTGCGACGGATGCTGCCCAAGAACAGGCTGGCCCGCAAGCAACTGTCGAAGCTGAAAATCTACCGCGGCACGGAGCACCCGCACCAGGCTCAGCAACCGGAGCCGCTAACGATCTAACGCTTTCCCGCTTCGAGAACTTTCCATGGCCGAACAAACCCTCACTGCCGAAACGACTGCAACCCCCGCGACCCCCGCCGCCAAGCCCGACAAAGGCGGCTACTTCCGGGGCACCGGTCGACGCAAGTCCTCCGTCGCACGCGTTCGGATCAAACCCGGCGAGGGCAAGTTCCTGATCAACGGCCGTGAGATTGACCGGTACTTCACCGAGCAGCGCGACCGCAAGGATGTCGTCGCCCCGCTTCGTGAAACCAAGACGCAAGGCAGCCTCGACGTGTTCGTGACGGTGCACGGCGGCGGCTACACCGGCCAGGCCGGGGCCGTGCTGCTCGGCGTGGCCCGCGCCCTGAAGGTGTACGATCCGAGCCTCGAACCGATCCTCCGCGACCACAACTTCCTCACCCGCGATCCCCGCGAAGTCGAGCGCAAGAAGTACGGCCAACCGGGCGCCCGCCGCCGATTCCAGTTCTCCAAACGTTAAGCATGTATCTACAACGCGATACTTGCGAAACCCACGGATTCAATCCGTGGGCTTCTTCCTTATGTGCACGATCGTTGTACCTCTTCCCTTGATGGGATCGAATCCGTCGCGCCGGGTTTGGCGACGCAGATGGCGGCGGCGGCGCAGGCCAGTTCGAGCAATGCTTTGACTGACTTTCCCTCGGCCCGGGCGGCCAGGAAATAACCGATGAACGTATCGCCTGCGGCGGTGGTGTCCACCACGTCAACGGATACTGCCGGGACGGATATCGAGCCGTCGGGACCGTGATACGTTGCGCCTGCCTTGCCCTGCGTCAAAATGATTCGGGTCTGAGGATATTGTTTTGCCAGTGTCGGGATGATCGGGTCCGCACCGGCCAGGCCCCGGCCTTCGGTTTCGTTGACGATCAATAGATCGACCTGATCCAAAGGATACTCACGCACTGTTTCATCGAATGGGGCAGGGTTAAAGCAGACCGTCATGCCACGGCGACGTCCTGCTTCGATCAGATACGGCACGTCATTGATCTCGTTCTGCAAGAGCAGCACGTCGGCGGCGCCGAAGTGATCGAGCGTTCGGTCGATCCTTGTTCGATCGATCTGATGATTGGCGCCGGGGTACAAGACAATCGCGTTCTGCCCGGTCTGATCGACCTGGATAATCGCGTGGCCGGTCCTGCCGTCACCAACGTGGATGTGCTGCGTCTCGACGCCGAGGTCCGCTAGTTTTTCGACCAGCCAGCGCCCGTCCTCGCCGACGCGCCCCGCATGGGCGACGCTTGCGCCGGCCCGCGCCAGCGCCACCGATTGATTCGCCCCCTTGCCGCCGGCAAAGATTTCAAATGACTGTCCGCCGATCGTCTCACCCGGTTGCACGATATGTGCCACGCGGTAGACATAGTCGATGTTCAGCGAGCCGAAGTTACAGATGCGCATCGCAAGAGATTAACCGGGGACGAATTGAACCGCCAAGACGCCAAGATATCAAATGTAGAATATGGATTTGAGTGCACCTCGCCCACACCAAGGGCGTGTTGGATCACCCCTCTACAGATTCAAACTGAATGCGTATAAGCCGACTAATTTCAATCACACGTCGAGGTTTTTGACTTCGAGGGCGTGGTCTTCGATGTATTTTCGGCGGGGTTCGACGTCTTCGCCCATGAGGATGCTGAACAGTTGCTCGGCTTCGCTGGCGGCGTCCCAGGTGACGCGGAGCAGGACGCGGTTGGCCGGGTCCATCGTCGTCTGCCACAACTGCTCGGCGTCCATCTCGCCCAGGCCTTTGAAGCGTTTGATTTCCAGGCCATGCTTGCCGGCCTCGAGGATGGTGCGGGCGACCTGTGAGAGGTTGACAATGGGCGTCGTGGTCTGCTCGCCGCCCTTGCCGTCGCGGGTGATCAGTTCGAACCGAGTGGGCGGTGTTTCACCGCTGGGCGAGGTTTCGGGCGGTTGCAGGTTGAAGTCGTCGATGGACAGGCCAAACTCCGCCAGGCGGGCAAAGACGCGCTCGAGTTCCTTGCTCTCGTGCAGTTCCTTGCGGACGGCACGGGCGGTCGTGTCGGGGCGTTCGGTGGGTTCGGCGCCGCTGTCCGAAGGCTCGCCGATGACCTTGTCCAGTTCGGGGTCGGCTGCGTTGAGCTGGTGCTGGTTGCGGAACTGCTCTTCCTGCTGCTCCGACCAGAAGTAATACTCACCGTCGGGCAGCTTCAGTCGGATGCGGGGCAGGCGGTGGCGGCCCTGGGGGTCTTGGGACCGAAGCCGCAGCAACTGGTCAAACGCGATGCCGCGGCGATCGACGACGCGGACCAGCTCGTCCAACTGGCGCAGCGTTTCGAAGACGGTGCGGAGCGATTGGCCTTCGAGGCGGGCGGTTTCGTTGTGCTTATCGTCGTACACCACCAGGGTGGATCGCTCCAGGCCCAGGTTGCTGAGCACGGCCTGCATACGTTTTTCGTTCAGGACGAACTCGCCTTTCTTGTTGCGGGTGACCTGGTAGAGCGGCGGCTGGGCAATATAAATCTTGCTCTGCCTGATCAGCTCCTGCATGTGGCGGAAGAAGAAGGTCAGCAGCAGCGTGCGGATGTGCGAGCCGTCCACGTCGGCGTCGGTCATGATGATGATCTTGCCGTAGCGGAGCTTGGAGATGTCGAAGTCGTCGGTGCCGATGCCGCAGTTGAGGGCCTGGATGATGGTGCGGATTTCCTCGAAGCCGAGGACCTTGTCGAGTCTCGCCCTTTCGACGTTGAGGATTTTTCCGCGCAGTGGGAGGATGGCCTGGGTCTGGTTGTCGCGGCCGCCTTTGGCCGAGCCGCCGGCCGAGTCACCCTCGACCAGATAGATCTCGGATTCATCGACGTTCTTGCTGATGCAGTCGTAGAGCTTGCCGGGCAGGCCGCCGGAGTCGAGCGCGCCTTTTCGGCGGGTCAGTTCGCGGGCCTTTCGGGCGGCTTCGCGGGCCTGGGCGGCCATGATCCCCTTCATGCAGATGCGCTTGGCATCGGCGGGGTGCTCTTCGAGCCAACTGCCAAGGTGCTGGCCGAGCGCGGAGTTGACGAACGACTCGACTTCGCTGTTGCCCAGCTTGGTCTTGGTCTGCCCCTCGAACTGGGGCTCGGGGACTTTGACGGAGATAACGGCGGCCAGACCCTCACGGAGGTCATCGCCGGAGGGTGCGGTATCGCCCTTGAGGATGTTGTTGTTGCGGGCGTAGGCGTTGAGTGTGCGGGTCAGGGCGGTCTTGAAGCCGGACAGGTGCGCGCCGCCTTCGATCGTGTTGATGTTGTTGGCAAACGAGAGCAGGGTCTCGTTGTATGAGTCGTTGTATTGGATGGCGACCTCGCAGATGAGGTTGTTGTCGGGGTCTTCGGCCTTGAAGTAGGCGGGCTGGTGCAGGGTGTTCTTGCCTTCGTTCAGCGCGGTGACGAAGCTGGCGATGCCGTCGGGGAACTCGAACGTCTGTTGTTTGCCGGAGCGTTCGTCCTCGGTGCGGATGACCAGGCCCGGGTTGAGGTACGCCAGCTCGCGGAGTCGGCCGGTAAGAGTTTCGAAGCGAAATTCGAGATCGGCAAAGAGGTCGGGATCGGCCTTGAAGGTGACCTTCGTGCCGGTCTTGGAGCGTTTGCCGATCACGTGCAGTTCCTCGGCAACGGTGCCGCGTTCAAACGACATGGCGTAGAGCTTTCCATCACGGGCGATCTCGAGTTCGAGCCATTCGGTCAAGGCGTTGACAACGGACGCCCCGACGCCGTGGAGCCCGCCGGACACCTTGTACGAGTCGTGGTCAAACTTGCCGCCGGCGTGGAGGGTGGTCATGACGACCTCGACGGTGGGCCGGCCGTCATACTTGGGGTTGTCGTGTTTGAAGGGGCCAACGGGGATGCCCCGGCCATCGTCGATGACGGAGATCGAGCCGTCGGCGTGTATCTTAACGCTGATGTTGAAGCATCGGCCTTCGGTGTGCTCGTCGATGGCGTTGTCGATGATCTCGAAGACCAGGTGATGCAGGCCGCGGGTGGTGGTGTCACCGATGTACATCGCCGGGCGTTTTCGCACCGCTTCGAGGCCTTCGAGGACCTTGATGCTTTCCTCGGTGTATTGACGGATCGCAGCGGGCGCGGGGGCCGAGCCTGACGAGGCGGTGGACCGATCTTCCATGCTG
>JAZGCX010000078.1:0-7619 GCA_036477175.1 Phycisphaeraceae bacterium | reverse complement strand
CACCCTCGCCGACATTGCGAGAAGTGGCCTCTGCCCAAGAGGCTGATTCCCATCTTGTGCGAGGAGCTTGGCGGCACGTGTCGGCGCTGGGTTACGAGTTTGTTAGCCGGCCTGGCGGTAGGGGGCTGACAGCTCGTCCAGCTTTTTCATCGCCGCCCTGATGCCTCGCGTGTCGCCCTTCTTGATCTTGAGTTCGAGCTTGCCCAGAACTGCTTCCAACCGATCGACCGACTTGGGGGGGATGAACTGCTTGTGGTATTGCAGCCAACTGTTCATGTCGGTCAGCACGCCCTCGGCGTGGATGCGCCGTTCGCCGGTGATGGTGCGTTGCTCGGCTTGTTCGGCCTTCTGCTTGTTCTCCTGCTTCATCCGTTTCATCTCGGCTTCATCGAGCCCACACGCACCGGTGACGGTGATCTTCTGGCTGCGGCCGGTCTGCTGATCGGTTGCCGAGACGTTGAGGATGCCGTTGGGGTCGATCTTGAACTCGACCTCGATGCGTGGCACGCCGCGCGGCGCTCGGCGGATTCCCGTGAGCCGGAACACGCCCAGCGGGCGATTGTCGGTGGCCTGCTCCGCTTCCCCTTCGAGCACAATGATCGGGACGGACGACTGGTAGTTCTTGGGCGTGGAAAATACTTTCTTCACGGTCGTGGGGATCGGCGTGTTCTTCGGCATGAGGGTGAGCATCTTTCCGCCGGCCTCCTCGACGCCGAATCCGTGCGAGGTCACGTCCATGAGGTGTACGTTGTGCAGGTCGCCCTGTATGACGCCGCCGAGGATTGCCGCCCCCAGCGCGACGGCCTCATCGGGGTTGATCGATTTGTCGAGTTCGGCCGTCTGAAAGACCTCACGGGTGATCTGCTGCACTTTCGGGATGCGGGTCGAGCCGCCCACCATGACGACGTCGGCGATCTGGGCGGTCTGCAAGCCCGCTTCGGTCAGCAGTGTTCGGCATGCGCGGCGGAGCTCGTCGAACAGGTCGTCACAGATCGCCTCAAAGCGTGCGCGGTTCAGGCTGTATTCAAGGTGCTTCGGGCCGCTCGCATCCATGCAGATGAACGGCACCATGATGTCGGTCTCGATCCGGTCGGACAGCTCGGCTTTGGCCTTTTGCGCTTCCTGTTTGAGCCGTTGCAGCGCCATCGGGTCCTTGCGGACGTCGATACAGTGCTTGCGGAGAAAGTCCTCGGCGACGATGTCGATGATGCGTTGGTCGAAGTCGTCGCCGCCGAGGTGCGTGTTGCCGTGCACAGCAAGCACCTCGAAAGTCCCGCTGCCGATTCTCATGGCCGAAAGGTCGAACGTGCCGCCCCCGAAATCGAAGATGACGATATTTCGATCGCCGCGGCGCTCGACCCCGTATGCGAGTGCGGCCGCGGTGGGCTCGTTGATGGTTCGTTCCACTTTGAAACCGGCGATTTCGGCGGCGTCCTGCGTTGCCTGCCGCTGCGCGTCGTTGAAGTATGCGGGGACGGTGATGATGGCCCGGTCGCACGTTTCGCCCAACTGCTCCTCGGCTATCTCCTTCAGTTCGCGCAGGATCATGGCGGAGATTTCCTGCGGCGTGTACTTCTTATGGCCGATACTGACGCGGACGTATTCGCTCGGCTTGCCCACAACGGTGTAAGGCACAAGCTTTTCTTCGCTGCTCACCTCGTTCTGGCGACGCCCGACGAACCGCTTGATGGAATAGACGGTGCTTTCCGGGTTGGTGACCTGCTGGTTGCGGGCGGGGTCACCGATCAGCCGCGAACCGTCATCGCAGAATGCAACGATGGACGGCGTTGTGCGGCGGTTCGGCGAGGGAGACAGGATCTTCGGTTCTCCGCCGTCGTAGACGGCAACGACGGAGTTCGTGGTGCCGAGATCGATCCCAAGAATCTTGGCCATTCGATACCCCCTCAGTTGCAGAACGAAGAATTCACCTTATGGTTTATCGGCGGAACATTGCGTGGAGTTTGGCCCGATTCGTGCTGCCCAGCGGGTTGACAGGCACCGATAACGTCACGACCGGCACCGGCGAACGGATGCAACGTTGTGCGTGCGATGATGGACGCCTGCCCGGTGGCGGCATGTGGACATCAGGCGTCAGGGGTGATCGACCACCTGAGTGGGAGCGGGAAATGTGACCTTGCCGCGCACGGGATCGTCGATGCTGAGGTAGCCCAGGCGATTGCTGATGAAGGCGTGCTCCGGGGTGTCAAACAGCACGATGCTCGCCTCAGCCATGGCCGATCCGTTTTTGAAGTCGAGCCGATACACGCGCGGCCTGCCGGGGTCTGACAGGAAGTCCAACCTGCCGGACGGGGTGGCGATCTGCCCGTCGACGAAGTTGCCGTAGCGGGAGCGGACCTCGCTGAGGAACGCTTCCGCATCGCGGCGGTTCAAGGGCACGTCGGTGGGATGAAACGCGTCGAGGAACCGGTCGATGTCACCGTCGAAACCGGCTCTCAGTGCGATGCTCGGTCCGTGTCGGGCCTGTTCAGCGTAGTGATACCCGACGTAACCGGCGATGCCTTGACACACGGAAAAGAGCAGGCCAATCGCCACGGCCGAGGCGGCCATTGTCTTACCCTTGAGCACCGTGTTGTCAGCGATGACGCGCAGGGCGCACAGGCCGAGAATCACGGCCGCCAGCGGCGCCAGCGGGCAGATCACCATTAGGCTGCAGACCAGCGCCCAGATCGCCAGCCGGCTGCGTCGGGTCGAGCCGCCAAGTAAAACCTTGCGTGGTCGTCGGAACTCATCAGAGTGGATCGTACTCATGATCGTCGCCCTGTCAGGAAGGGTCAGGGTATCAGGAACCTATTTTCGGCGTCAAGCCTCAAGCCTTCGGCTAATACTCTTTGCGCTGTCGGGCCGGGGGGATGTTCAACTGCTTGCGGTACTTAGCGACGGTGCGGCGGGCGATGTCGATCCCGTGTGCCTTGAGCTTCTCCATCAGCAGGTCGTCGCTCAACGGGTTGGACTTGTCCTCTTCGTCGATGATCTGTTCGAGTTTGGCCTGGATGGCGGCCCAGCTCATGGCGTCGCCCGATTCGGTTTCGGTGCCGCCGGAGAAGAACATCCGCAGCGGCTCGATGCCCCGCGGCGTTTGCAGGTACTTTTCACTGACCGCGCGGCTGACGGTGGCGACGTGGATGCCCAGTTGATCGGCCACCATCGTCATGGGCAGCGGGTGCAGCGACTGCAGGCCCTGGTCGAAGAAGTCACGCTGCGCGTCGATCACCACGCTGATCACCCGCAGCAGGGTGTTGTCGCGCTGCTCGATGGCGTCGATCAGCCACCGCGCCGACCGCAGGTTCTGGTTGACAAACTCCTTCGTCTGCCGGTCGATGTTCTTCTGCTTGATCATCTTCAGGTAGCGTGGGCTGATGTGCACCGCCGGCAGCCGGCCGCTCGTCAGCCGCGCGGTGTAATAGTCCTGTTGCTCGTCGTACTCGACGACGGCATCGGGCGTGATCAATCGCGGGCTGTCGTCCACGAGGAGCCGGCCGGGGCGCGGGTCGAACTGCTTCAGCCCGTCCTTGGCCTCGATCACCTGCTCGATCGTCAACCCGATGCGCTTGGCGATCTGCGGCAGGCGGTTGTTCGCCAGGTCCTTGAGGTGGTCGCTGACGAGCGTCCGCTCGGCCGACAGGTCCGGCGTGCCGTTCTGCCGCGCCCGGGCGTCGATCTGCAGCAGCAGGCACTCACGCAGGTCACGCGCGCCGATGCCCACCGGCTCCAGGCTCTGCTGGATCAGTTCAAGCGCCGGGTCCAGGTGCTGCGGCCGGATATGCGGCGGGGCCTGGTTCAGCAGCGTCTGGCGGTCCGTCCGCAGATACCCATCGTCGTCGATGAAGCCGATCAGGTATTCACCGGCCTTTTGGATCTCGTCGGTGGTTTCAACCAGGTGCCACTGGGCGAGCAACTGGTCCACCAGACTCTCGGGCCGGGCGGCGGTGTTGGCCATCGCGTCCATCTTGCGATCGCGCTCGCCGTCCGACCGCTTGCGGCGGTAGCCGTCGCCCGACTCGTAGATGTCCGCCTCCCACACCTCGCCGTACTCTTCGGATATGTTGCTCAGCCGCTCGAAATCGTCGGCGTGGTTCTTGTCCACCGAGTCGTCGCGGACCACCAGCTCCCGCTCGCCTTCGTTGGCGTCGCGCTCCGCCTGGCTCTGTTCAGCAGCAATCTCGTCCTCGTCACTATCCGTGTCCGGCTCACGCAATTCGAGCGTCGGGTTGCTCGCCAGTTCCTGCTCGATCCGCGCCTCCAGCGCCAGGGCAGACATCTGCAGGATCTCCATGGACTGGATCATCCGCGGCGCCATTTTCATCCGCTGGTCCATCCGCAGGTGTTGTCTCGTGTCGATCCGCATGATTTGGCTTCTCATTACCGATTGCCGATTGTCAATTACTGGTATTATCGGCCGATTGGGTTCGCCAGTCCGTTGGTCCTGTCCTTTTCCATCGGCAATCGGCGGTCGTCAATTGGCAATTCATCCTATGTCATGGGCTGGCGGCCGTGGATCGCGTCGGACAGGACGGCCTTGGAGGCCAACTCGAGGCTTGACCCGGTGGGCAGGCCGCGGGCCAGCCGGGTGACTTTCACCCCCAGCTTGCCCAGATGTTCGGACAGATACAGCGCCGTGCCGTCGCCCTCGAGCGTGGGGTTGGTGCCCAGGATCACCTCGGTAATGCGAGCGCGGCGGCCTGAGCCCGAGCCCGGTTGGCGGCCGGGGGCGCCACGACCCGGCTCACGGCTGGTTTTGACCCGTTCGATCAATCGCTGCACGTTCAACTCACCCGGGCCGATGCCCTCCAGCGGCGCCAGGTGTCCCATCAGCACGTGGTACACGCCGCGGTACGAGCCCAGTGCCTCGAAGCTGGCCACGTCGCTGGGCTGCTCGACGACCAGGACCAGGCCCGCGTTGCGGTTCGGATCGGAACAGAGCGGGCACGGGTCGGACTCCGCCACGTTGCCGCAAACGCCGCACACCTGGAGGTTGGCTTTGAAGTCACGGATCGCCGCCGCCAGCTCCAGTGTTTCGTCCGCCGGCTGCTTGAGCAGATAAAACGCGATCCGTTGCGCCGAGCGTTTGCCGATGCCCGGCAGACGCGACAGCCGTTCGATCATCCGATCCAGCGCCGGGGGCTGAGGGGTCGGCTTGGGCATGTCGATTACATTGTAGCGGCCAACGGACCGGTCATCGAAGAAGTGGCTGGACCTTCCTCGCACCGTTGTCGCATCGCTATGATGGTTGTATGAACGACGACGAGGAGGTCTGCCTGTGCTTTCACGTCTCCAAGCGCAAGATCGTCAACTTCTGCAATCGCCGCAAGCCCCCATTCGCCAGCCTGATCAGCCAGTGCCTTTCGGCGGGCACGGGGTGTCGGTGGTGTGTGCCGTTTCTCAAGGAACTGCACCGACAGGTGATGGACGATGTGGAACAGCCCGACCTGCCGGTTGCCCCTGAACAATACGCCATGCGCCGCGCCGGGTATCGCCGGACCGGCAATCGCGACGGCAAAGATTAGGCCGACGGCTTTAGCAGGGTGCTGCTGATGCTCGACTTCTCCGACAAGCCCTACCAATACTTTCCGCCGAAGCGCAATGGCCTCGTGGCCTGGATGCTCAGGTGGTACAACCGGCTGTTTTACCTGCCGAAGGTCGCCCGGGTCAGCGCGGTGGAGGTCTGTGGAACCGCCGGGGCGCTGCCGCGGCGTCGCCAAGATGATCGGCTGCTGTTTCTGCCCAATCATCCGACGCACGGCGACCCGTACATCTACTTTGAGGCGCTGCGGCAAGTCGGCATCAGCACGCTGATCATGGCCGCGTACGACGTGTTCATCCGCCGCCGGCGCGACGCGTGGATCATGCAGCGATTCGGCGCGTTCTCGGTGGACCGCGAAGGCTCCGACGCCCGAGCGATGAAGCAGGCGATGGCCACCCTCACCGCCGGCCGGCACGCCTTGACCATCTTCCCCGAGGGCAACGTCTATCTGCAAAACGACACGGTGACGCCGTTTCACGATGGCGCAGCGTTGCTCGGCCTCCGCAGCGCCAAGGAGCTGGCCCCCATCGGCGTTCGCGTGCTGGTGGTTCCCGTGTCGATCAAAGCGACGTACGTCAACGATGTCCGCCAACGGGTGAAGCAGAAGCTGCACGAGTTGGCGCAGGCGGTGGGGGAGGAACTGGACGATCAGGTCGCGCCGCTGGAGGCGTTGCGGCGTGTGGGCAGGGCGGCGCTGGCGAAGAACCTGCGTCAGCGCGGCATGCCGGAAGCGGATGCGCCCAGCCTGCCCGAATTGATCCGGACCGCTGCCGGTTACGTCCTTGACGGGCTCGAACAGAAGATGTCTCTGACCTCGGCGCCAAACGATTCGCCGATCGACCGCGTCCGCAAGGCCCGTCGGGTCATCCATCAACTGCGGATCGACCAGCACCAGGCCGCCGACCACACCGTCGCCCGCACCTGGGCCGACCAGGCCATGTTCGCCCATCGGATCCTCAGCTACTCCGGCGACTATGTTGAAGCCAACGCCACCGTCGACCGCGTTGCCGAAACCGTCGAAAAGCTTGCGGAGGACACTTATGCGAGCACGATGCCGCCGTTCGGCCTCCGCCACGCGTTTGTCCGGTTCAATGAGCCCATCGACCTGACGGACTACCTGGAATCGTTTTCGAAAAAGGCGCGTGTCGCCGTGCGGGACCTCACCGAGCGCGTCGAGCAGATCGTTCAGCAGGGGCTGGACGAAATCAACGGCCTCAACCCGCACCCCGGCGGGACGCTGTGGGAGGATTCAGCGTAGTTTCCTCACGCCCGACTCGGCTGGAGGACCTCGCTCGCGCAAATGACTGCGCGACAACATTCAGCCTATGATGTGGCGCACCATGCGACCGACCACGTTGATTATTCGCACCGCCGGGACCAACTGCGATCGTGAACTGGCCCATGCGTTCGACCAGGCCGGGGCGACGCCGCGTACGGTGCACCTGAATCAGTTGATTGCCGACCCGACGATCCTCGACACGGCCGACCTGATCGGCTTTCCCGGCGGTTTCAGCTACGGCGATGACATCGCGGCGGGGCGCATCTTCGCCAACCGGCTGCGGCACCAACTGCTGGAGCCGCTGCGCGCCGCGATCCGACGCGGCGTACCGATCATCGGCATCTGCAACGGGTTTCAGGTGTTGGTGAAGCTGGGGCTGTTGCCCGAGCCGGAGGCTGATCGTCAACTCGTTACGCTGGCCGCCAACACCAGCGGCCGCTTCATCGACCGGTGGGTGCGGCTGGTCGTGCCGCAGGACACCGTGTGCATGTGGACCCGTGGCCTGACGACGCTGGACCTGCCCATTGCCCACGCCGAGGGCCGCTTTGTTCCCGAATCACCCCAAGTGCTTGAGCATCTGCGCAGCCGAGGTCAGATTGCCTTGAGATATGCAACGGGCGCTTCTGGGGCCTCAAGCCTCGAGCCTCAAACCTTCCTCGGCAATCCCAACGGCTCGGTGGACGACATCGCCGGCATCTGCGATCCATCGGGGCTGGTGCTGGGATTGATGCCGCACCCGGAGCGGTTCACCCACCCGACGCACCACCCCCACTGGTCGCGGCAGGGGCCCGAAGCGTT